>CAZLUY010000293.1:0-3204 GCA_964562785.1 uncultured Limnohabitans sp.
AAAAATCACTTGTTACTTTGCCAGGAATCCAACGGGAAATTATTATAGCCCTTTAGTCCCTGTGTCTCCCTATCCCTTCGTCTCTATGTCTTTCAGTCTCAAACAAAAACTTTGTATCCATCGTGCTCTTTGTGGTTACCCCTCAAATAATCATCCCGGCACCGACAGTCTCATTCGTGTTTGGATCAACAAGAATTAATGAACCGGTAAGCCTGTTCTTCCTATAGGAATCAAAGAACATGGGTTGAGCTGATCTAATAGATACACGGGCGATATCATTCATTTTAATCTCATTAATATCTTCAATTCTATGCAAGGTATTTACGTCTACTTTGTACTGAATTGATTTGACCATAGCCTGAGCCTCCTTGGTAGTATGCTTCAGAACTAGTTTGGTTCGATTTTGTAATGGTCTCTGATTCATCCAACAAACCATTACCTCCAGATCCTGATCAACATTCGGCTGATTGTTTCTTCTCACAATCATATCTCCCCTACTTATATCTATCTCATCCTCAAGGGTCATAGTCACTGACATCGGTGCATATGCCTCTTCAATCTGCTCACCATTCAGCTCTACCGTTTTGACCTTTGAATTGAAGCCACTAGGCAAAACTGTAACCTCATCACCTGGCTTGAATATTCCACCGTCAATTCTTCCAGCATACCCTCTGAAATCCTGATTCTCTAGAGTATGGGGCCGAATTACCATTTGAACCGGGAACCTACAATCCACATGATTAAAGTCTGAAGCTATATGCACATTCTCCAAATGATAGAGTAAGGTAGAACCTTCGTACCAAGGCATATTTTCAGACCTCTCTACTACATTATCCCCTTTCAAAGCGGAAATTGGAACAAACTGAACATCCTTGATATCCATTTTTGAAGAGAAGGCCTGGTAGTCTGCCACAATCTTGTTGTACACCTCTTCGGAATAATCAACAAGGTCCATCTTATTGACACATACCATCAGGTGAGGGATCTTCAGTAAAGAGGCTATAAAGGAATGCCTGTAGGTTTGTTCCAAAAGGCCTTTTCTGGCATCAATTAGAATGATAGCAAGATTTGCTGTAGAAGCACCAGTGACCATATTCCTTGTATACTGAATATGACCTGGAGTATCTGCAATGATAAACTTGCGCTTAGGGGTTGCGAAATATCTGTAAGCCACATCGATAGTGATGCCTTGTTCTCTTTCAGATTTTAATCCATCCGTCAACAGAGACAGATCCACATAATCAAAGCCCTTCTTTTCTGATGAGGTTTTAACCGCTTCAATCTGATCCTCAAAAATGGATTTAGAATCATATAAAAGCCTGCCTATTAGTGTACTCTTCCCATCATCAACTGATCCGGCAGTAGTAAATCGTAGTAACTGGTTATTTTCTTGTATTGACATTGTGCTGTTTTTCAATTTTATGGTCACTGCGAGCGAAACGTGACAGTCTATTCATAGTTCTTAATATGAGATTGCTTCGTCGGCTTCTAGCCTTCTCGCAATGACGTCTATCTTTTCAGACTTCATCCTTTCCAGTTCCAACATTAAAAATATCCCTGCTTTTTTCTATCCTCCATCGCTGTTTCTCCTCTTTTGTCATCCGCTCGGGTTCCTCGTTCAGTAGTTCGTGTAGTTGCAACTTCTTCAATGATAAGTTCCAGAGTATTGGCATCCGATAGAACGGCTCCGGTAATCGGCATATCACCACAAGTTCGGTACCTCACCACCATTTTCTTCACTTCCTCATTAGGCTTGAGCTGAATGAACTCTGAATTTGCCAATATCACCCCATCCCTAACGATGCAATCCCTTTCATGAGAAAAGTAAAGTGAAGGAAGTTCTATTTGCTCTTGAAGAATGTATTGCCATACATCCATCTCTGTCCAATTAGAAATCGGGAAAACCCGGAAATGCTCACCATGATGCTTGCGACCATTGAATAGGTTCCATAGCTCTGGTCGCTGATTCTTTGGATCCCATTGCCCAAATTCATCCCTATGAGAGAAAAATCTCTCTTTAGCCCTGGCCTTCTCTTCATCTCTCCTTGCACCACCCATGGCAGCATCAATCTTATGATCCTCAAGGGTATCTAATAGAGTGACCGTCTGCAAAGCGTTACGGCTTGCGTTAACCCCAGTTTCCTCCCTTACTCGACCTTTATCTATACTTTCCTGAACAGAACCCACAATTAGCTGGACACCTAGATTCTCAACCAGATCATCTCTGAATTTGATGGTTTCAGGGAAATTATGCCCAGTATCTATATGAATTAAAGGAAAAGGAATCTTGGCTGGATAGAAAGCTTTTTTTGCCAAGTGAGAAAGAACGATACTGTCCTTCCCTCCGGAGAAAAGCAAAGCTGGCTTTTCGAATTGAGACACAACCTCTCGAATCACGAAAATTGCCTCCGCCTCAAGCTCCTTCAAATGGGGTAAATAATATGATCCCATGATTAATAATAAATAGGTTTAGGATTTTAAAATTAGTTCAGGTTCTATTGCCTTAATTACTCTTGAAATAGAATCTTCGAGCTCTTCTTTGTCCGAATGAACATGAACTTTAGGATTCAAAGGAGGCTCATAGGGAGAATCGATCCCAGTAAAATTTTTAATGATACCTGCTCTCGCCTTCTTGTATAATCCCTTCACATCTCTCTGTTCACAAATCTCAAGCGGACAGTCCACAAAAACTTCCATGAAGTTCTCTTCTCCAATGAGATCTGCAATCATCTTTCTTTCTTCTCTAAATGGTGAGATAAAAGCTGATATCACAACAAGACCGGCATCAAGCATTAATTTAGCTACTTCAGCTATTCTCCTGATATTTTCTATTCGATCCCTGTCAGTAAAGCCTAAGTCCTTATTCAGGCCAGTTCTCACATTATCTCCATCTAATAAATAGGTGGCATATCCCATTTCGAAAAGAGTAGATTCTACACCATTAGCTACAGTCGATTTACCTGAGCCAGATAATCCTGTAAACCAGATAAGCTTTGGGCTCTGGCCTAATCTGGACATTCGCTCAGATACCGAGATTTTAAAAGTACTGGGGTGTATATTTTCGCCCATCTAGAGGTAATAGAAATTAATAAATGACAATACTACGATCGAATAAATAATTGTCAAAGGAAAACCGATTTTGGTGTAATCTGAAAACTTATAATTCCCTGGCCCCATGACCATCAGGTTAGTCTGATAGCCAAT
>CAZLUY010000294.1:0-9032 GCA_964562785.1 uncultured Limnohabitans sp.
GGAGTCATTGAGCATGTACTATCATGTTTTGATTCGCCGCATATTGGCGCGGTATCACCTATTTTGAAATATTATGACCTTCCAGAAAGGATACAGTTTGCTGGATATACAAAGATTAATTCATGGACAGGGAGGAATAGCTTAATACAGTCACCTAGCGAAAACTATTCAATCGACTCACCATACTTTCATGGTGCTGCGGTAATGATTCCTAGGTGGGTGATCAATATGATAGGGCCAATGCCCGAAGATTACTTCCTGTATTATGAGGAACTAGATTGGTCGCAAAGAGTAGTCGATGCTGGGCTTAAAATTAAGGTGTGTCATAAAGTTTCAGTGCTCCACAAGGAATCAATATCTACCGGTAAGAATTCACCTCTGAAACTCTATTATCAAACCAGAAACAGAGTCTATTTCATGAAGAGAAATGCGAAAAGCGCTATCCCCTTCTTAGTCTTTTTCTGCGGAGTTAGTATACCCAAAAACCTTATTTCCTTCGGAATAAAAAGAAGCTGGGCTCACTTAAGAGTATACATCCTGGCTTGTAAGCATGCACTTATTTCCGGTAGGAAAGGATGGGTCGACGCGCAATTATTACACTGATCATTAATCGATCTTTTGGGTCAGCCACCCAAACTTTTTGGTCAATCATCGATAATGCTGACCATTGAGATATCGCAGATATACCTTTAGAAAAACTCAAAAGATATGGAAGCGATATTTTGGATAAGCGTTGGATTAATTTTTTACACATTCATAGGATACCCAATACTCATCACCTTGCTGAGTAGAGTAACAAAGAATCAAAAGGGTCAAAAAGAATTGGATTGGGAAGACCTTCCTCCGGTCACTTTGATGATCGCCGCTTACAATGAGGAGGATATCATTAAGGATAAGATTGAGAACTCCTTAAAATTGACATACCCAAAGGACAAGCTAGATATCTTGTTTGTAACAGATGGTACTACTGATGATAGCCTCTCTATTCTGCGGAAGCAGCCTGAAGTAGATTATTCTCATTCACCAGCAAGAAAGGGAAAGATTGCAGCGATCAATAGGGTCATGTCTGAGATCAAAACTCCCATTACCATTTTCACAGATGCCAATGTGATGTTGAATCTGGAGGCGGTCTGGAAAATGGTTAACCATTTCCAATCCAATAATGTGGCAGCGGTGTCTGGAGAAAAGGTTGTGCTTTCACCAATTCAAGATGCAGCTTCAGGTACAGGTGAAGGAGCTTATTGGAGGTATGAATCTTACTTGAAGAAGAAGGATGCTGAATGGAATACACTTGTCGGTTCAGCTGGTGAGTTGCTTGGAATTAGAACTCATCTTTTTACACCTACTCCAGAGGACACAGTAATTGAAGATTTTGTGATGACGGTGAATTATGCCATCCAGGGATACAAAGTAGCCTATGAGCCAGAGGCAAGAGCTGTGGAAACGGCTTCTGCAAATGTTGAGGAGGAAGAGAAGAGGAAAATCCGGATCTCCGCCGGAGGAATTCAGGCAATAAGTAGACTTCCTCAAGCTTTGAATTTTGTTTCTAACCCTAAACTGGCCTTTCAGTACATTTCACACAGAGCATTAAGGTGGACTTTGGTTCCTCTTGCTTTTGCTACTGCATTTTTCAGTTCCTTCTTTTTGATTAAAGAAGGCTGGGTGTTCAGTCTGGCTCTGGCAATGCAGGTTATTTTTTATGGGTTTGCATTTATCGGATATTTTTATCGAGACAAAGCCACAAAAAGGAAAATTCTTCACCTACCCTATTATTTCACTTTTATGCAGATTTGCGTGGTCAAAGGCTGGGGGAGATTCTTTAAAGGGTCCCAAAAAGTCACTTGGGAAAAAGCCAGAAGAGCGGTTCAGGTTTCGGCCTAAAGCAAATTCAATCTTTTCATAAGAGCTTCTTTATTAGCTCTTGAAATAGGAATCACTTTGTCTTCAATGAGCAAGTTCGACTCTTCAATGTCTATGATCTTCGGGATGTTGACAATGAAGGATCTATGAACCTTTTGAAAATTGTAATCATGCAGTCTTTGGTCTACATGCTTTATAGTTGTATGGACGATGTAGCCTTTTTGCTTGGTTTTGAAAAGAGCATAATCACCTTTGGCCTCGATAAAAAGTATATCCTCAATTTTAACTTTGATGAGTTTGCTATCTACTTTTAAGAATATGTTGTCTTCGACAATTTTAGATAAGGCAGAGGCTTTTTCTTCAGCAGACTTTAGACGATCAAAGGAAGCTTTTGCAACCTGAATGGCGGCATTCACTTCTTTGACTCCATATGGCTTAACTAAGTATCCAAATGGGCCTTTATCCTTTGCTCGTACGATAGTTTCATTATTTGCGTAAGCCGTGGTAAATATGAAAGGGATGTCGAATTGATCGCGCAATAGTTCGGCTAGTTCGACACCATCCAGATCCCCGCTGATCTGTATATCTAATAGTGCTAGTTCCGGGACTTCCTCATTACAAATGGCTATGGCCTCATCAGCGCTTTCGGCAGCACCGACTACAGTGTGACCCAGCATTTTGAGAATGTCTTTCAGACTTTCAGAAATCAAAAGATCATCTTCAACGATTAAAATTTTGAGAGGGCTTACTTCCATATGCTAAATCAACAAAGATTTTAGCATTAAGCCAATAAATTTTATGGTGTAGGAATAGTCACTATGAATTCAGCACCTTTCCCCTTATCGCTCTTTACATCTATAGTACCGCCATGCAGCCGTATAAATTCTTTTGTAATAGAAAGGCCAAGTCCCGTTCCCTGAATATTCTTAACATTCGTCGCTCGGAAAAAGGATGAGAATAGGCCAGCCTGGTCCTTTTTAGGAATGCCGATTCCATCATCTTTACAAATGATTCTTATATCAGCAAGTCTGTTGAAATTGAGCTCAAGCACTGGATCTTTTTTGGCATCAGGTGAGTATTTCAGAGCATTGGTCATGAGGTTAGTTAAGATATGATCCATAAGCTGTGGATCTACATCCACCTCTCGAGGAACTCCTGCTAATACAAGATGTACTTTCCTTTCATCTGTTCTTCCAGAGCAAATTCTTGAAATGATATCCTCGGCCATTTTTTCCAGGTCAACAAGCCGCTTCTGAATTTCCACTTTACCCGCTTCAATTTTGCCAAGTAAAAGAATGTCATTCATCAGGTTGGTCACCCGGTTTATTTCTGAGTCAATTCGTTCAAAATATTTGGAGAATTTATCCTGGACATTTTGGGGGAAGTCATTCTCAATTTGAAAGTTAACGAGGCTTACATTCTGCTTAATCGTCGTAAGTGGAGTCCGGAATTCATGGGAGGTCATGGATACAAACCTAGACTTCAATTCATTCAGCTCACGTTCTTTGGCCAGGGCCTTTTCCATCTCGTCTCGTGTGGATTTAACTAAAGTAATATCCCGAATAAATGCTGTAAAGGTATGGACTCCCCCTCTCAGAATTGGAATAATGGTAAGCTCGATCGGGAACTCAACACCATCCTTACGCATAGCAGTAAGTTCGATTCTTTGATTCAAAACTGGACCAACTCCAGTATCAACAAAGCGCTTCATCCCTGCTGCATGTGCCTGATGATGTTGGTTAGGAATAATATTGCTTGTCAGTGAGGTTCCGATAACCTCATCAGCTTCCCAACCAAAAATCTCAGCCGCCCTGGGATTCCATTCTAATATGTCTCCTCTTTCATCTACAGTGATTATTGCATCGAGGGCGGAAGCAATGACCTGGCGGAGCTTAGTCTCACTATCCCTTAATTCCATTTCAGCCTTTTCTTGTCTCCTTTTGGCTTTGGCATTTTTAAGCCGTGAGGCAGAAAGATTGGCTATGGTCATTAGTGTATCCAAGTGCTTCTGATTGAAAAAGCCCCTTTCTGGATGTTCGGAGTCTATTATCCCGATTACTTTGTTATCAGCTTTAATGGGTACTGTAAGCTCTGACAACCTTGCTCTATCATCTATAATGTATCTTGGATCTTTTGAAGTATCAGAGATTATTTCAGCCTTCCCAGTTTTCGCAACTGTCCCAACTATTCCTTCGCCTATTTTTATTTCTATTGGGTCTACGATTCTCCTCCCTTTTTGCATTTTTGGTCCATAGGCAGCTTTCTGTTCCAGGCACTGCTTTTCTTCACTCCAGACATAAATCACGCAATCTTCGAAGCCGAACTTCTCAATCACATTTTCAGCTATTTCCCAGGCAATACCATCAATGTCATCTATATCCAGGAGATGAGTGACAAAATCATTGATGGCTGAAAGGAAGTACTGATTTTCTCTCAGCTCAATTTCTCGTTGTTTTTGCTCAGTGATGTCTACATGAATACCTATTGACCCTATCCTGTTTTTATCGGAGTCATATGTTGGGGCACCAGAAATAAGGGCATATAATTTTGAACCATCCTTTTTTAGAACCTCAGCTGGATACACCGACGACTGGTCATTTTCTCTAAGCCCATGTTGTTCCTCAATCTTTCGTCTCATCTCTTTATCTGTCAGAATTTCCGAAGCTACTTTTCCCATAAGTTCTTCGCGTGAATAACCGGTAGCTTCGCACATGGCGTCGTTGATAAAAGTGATGCGTTCTTTAAGATCTACTTCAACAAGACCAAACTGAAGGTTTTGTATGATACTTCTATACTTTTCCTCAGCTCGGCGCAAGGTTTCATTGGCATGATATTTTTCATTAATCTCCCTTGCCACTGCCATTGCACCCCTGATTTCATCACCTCGAAGAAGCAACTGAACATGCTGTCCCAGCCAAACTTTATCACCTGATTTTGTAACTGCAGGAAATTCGAAGTAGGTACTTTGCTTTTTGTTAGCGAACTGGTCTCCGTAGAATTCTCTTGCTTTTTGAAGAAAATCAGGGTGAACCAAATCTGTATACCTTTTGGAAAGCAATTCCTGCTTGCTAAAGCCAAGGACATTGACTGCCCGGCTGTTGGCAAAGGAAAAGAATCCATCTGAATCAGTCTCATAAATGAGGTCGAGCGCCTCTTCAACCAGCATTCTGTATCGCTCAATTGAAAAGCTCGGGAATTCAGTGTCAGTATTTTCTAACATATGCTTATCAGCTACGATGGTTTATGAATTTTGAGTACAAAGCAGATAGAATTTAGTCTATTAAGCAGAATATTTCGATGAATGGGCAGAATTCTTCGATGAATGAAAATGCATTTACTCGTGAATCCGGAGAACCTTGAATTTCTAATCAGTATCTTATTAAGCTTTAAAGGATTCAACCCTCAGAAATGAAATGAAGAAATTATTTCTAAAGATTAAATCGTGGATTAATAAGATTCTCAAAAAGATCAGTCCGGGCCAGTCTGCAGTCAGGGGTGCCGCAATTGGCATGGTGGGCTTTTCCATTCTTTTCTTTCTCTATGAGGTGATTGTCTCCAGTCATCGCTGGAATGATCCCCGGCTTCTTCTATTTGGCGCGGCCCTTATGATTGCGGCGACCTTGATCGCTTATATTTTACCTTGGTTGATAAGGCAATTTGCATCCATTCCTAAAGTGTTTCTCATTGGATTGAGTTTCGCCATTCCGGTTATGATGATCGTTCGCTTCAATGATAACCGCGCTGTTTTTTACCTGATTCTAATGTTCGCATTGTTGGGAGCAGGAGTATCTATGTTTACCCAAAAGACTTTTGTTAAAACAACGATAGTCAGAAAAGTCATTGGGGTTTTGGGTTTATTAGTTGGGATAGCTGGAATGGTAGCATTCCTCTACGCCCTGATTATTCCTGGCTTTGATATGTTGGAACCAGTAAATGCGGCAAAGTTAACTGAGGACAATGTCCAAAAAATTGATTTACCGTCCCCAGGTGATAAGGGGAGTTACGAAGTGGAATACTTCACCTACGGTTCAGGAAAAGATATTAGGAGGCCTGAATATGGTGAGGAGGTTGATTATGAAAGCCGTTCAGTTGATGGCACAGCTTTTCTGGATAATTGGGAGGGTTGGTCAGGTGAGCTCAGAACTAAGTATTGGGATTTTGACTATCGAGAGTTACCTCTCAATGCAAGGGTGTGGGCGCCAAAGGGTGATGGCCCTTTTCCGTTGGTTTTGATCGTTCACGGCAACCATGGTATGCAGGATTATTCTGATCCGGGTTACGATTATCTAGGGGAGTTTTTAGCGAGTAAGGGGATGATTCTCGCCTCTGTGGACGAGAATTTTATCAACTCCTCCTGGACGGATTTATTCACCGATGGACTGAATAAAGAGAATGATGCTAGAGCTTGGCTTTTGCTAGAGCATGTTAGACTTTGGACTGATTGGGCTCAAGAGGGTAATCATCCCCTTTCAGGAAAAGCTGATCTGGATAGAGTTTCGCTAATTGGCCACTCCAGAGGTGGGGAAGCGGTCGGTCATGCGGCAATGATGAATTCCTTGGATTTATATCCAGATGATGGTCAGACCCCTCTGGGATATAATTTCAATATCAAATCAGTTGTAGCAATAGCTCCGGTCGATGGGCAGTACCAACCTGGTAATTCACCGAATAGAGTTGAAAATATGAGTTATCTGACCCTCCATGGCGGTATGGATGCTGATGTAACTTCTTTTTCAGGCCTTAAGCAGTTCCAAAGGATTAAATTTACTGATAGCCTCTATCATTTCAAGACAGGCATTTTCATCAAAGGAGCCAATCATGGTCAGTTCAATACCAGTTGGGGAGATAATGATTACAGTGCCGCTTTCGATGGGATATTGAATAAGGAGCAGCTGATGAGCAAAGAAGACCAAGAGCAAATTGCAAGGGTCTATATCGGAGCCTTTCTGGAAGCTACCTTGAATGATAGAACCGAATACTTACCATTTTTTATAGACCACCGTGCTGGAAGGGATTGGCTTCCAAATAATATCTACATGAATCAGTTTGAGGATTCCAACACTGAAATTCTGGCGAACTATGATGAAGATCTTGACCTAAAGACCATCACCACCAGGGGTAGTGCACATGCTCAAAACACCACTGTTTGGAAAGAGGCAGAGGTTTCATTCAATTATGGAAGATTAGGTACCCGGGCTGCTGTTCTAGCATGGAATTATAATCATATGGACGGAGCGGATAGTCTTTGGGAAGAAGGAAATATTCCAGATTTACCGGATAGCATTCGATCGAGCTACAGCTTGACCTGGGACTCTATTCCGACCAAAATTGATTCTACATCTGTTCTAGTCTTCTCTCTGTCGGAGTCCAAAACCAATACAAATCCACGAAACTCAGGAAAATGGGTCAAAGAGAACAATAATGATGAAAATGATGAGGCCGTAGAAGAAGAGATTGCTGAAGAGGAAGAAAATGTGAATATAGAGGAGAATGAAGAAGAGACTAATGAGGAGGATTCTGAAGGAGAGGAAGAAGACGAAGAGGAAGAGGAAGAAAAGCCTGATGATCCATTAAACCTGAGTCTCACTCTCCAGGATCAATCTGGACAGGAAATAAAATTCCTTCTTAGTGATTTCTCACATCTTCAGAGGAGAATAAAAACTAGGGTAACCAAGATGCAATTTCTGGATGAAGAAAGTAATTCGGAACCAATTTTCCAGAGTTATTCATTCCCCTTTGAAAGCCTAAAGGACCGTAACCCTGACTTTGATTTTGCTAGCTTAATTGAAATTAAATTTGTATTCGACCAAACGAAGCAAGGAGCAGTAATTCTGGATCAGGTTGGGATTAGAAACCCTCAGAATTAATTCCCAGGAATAGAGATACCATTAACCCTACGGTACAGGGACAAGGCATATTTGTCAGTCATTCCACTGATGTAATCTATTAATGATCGTATCAGACCATATGGGTTCACTTCCTCTCCCCAACCACTTAATGGAAAGCTTTCGGGAAGTAAACGAAGTATACTTTTGTCCTTTCCAGAGAAATCATCTGGTCGATAGAACTTATGGTAAATAGCTCTGGAAAACGCTTCCAGCAGACCTTCTAGAACTTGGAATCCTGCAGCCTCCTTTTCCAAAACGACTTTTGATCTATAGATTTTCTTGATGGAAACTGAAGTTATTTCTTCGAGTGTTTTTGATGAAGGGATGATGTCTGTCAGAGCTTTATCAAATGAGCCTTTGCGCATTCCTTCTTCATTCAATTCAAAGGCTTCTACGGTTTCCTCGATAAGCTGTCCGATGGCCATTGCTCTCAGAGCACCCAAATTCTGTGATTGGGTTCTTCCTTTAAGCTTTTCCGGGTGAAATTTTTCTCCAAGTATTGGGGCAAGAAGCTGAACCGTTTCGTCAAAACTTACAAGCCCCATAGTACAACCATCCTCCAAATCAATGATGCTGTAACAAATGTCATCTGCAGCTTCCACTAGAAAAGCCAATGGGTGACGAAGCCAACATTCCGGGCTGATTTTTTCAACACCGAGGTAATTGCTCATTTTTTCGAAATCAGGCTGTTGATTTATGAAGTAACCAAATTTCTTTTGACTCTTTCTGGCTAAGTCTCTATGAGTAAGGTCGCTTGGTCGGGGATATTTCGTGAAAGCGGCTAAGGTAGCATAGGTAAGTTTAAGCCCATTTTCCTTTGAAACAAGCATCCGGAATCCTTGTGCGTTTCCCTCAAAATTGCATAAATCCGACCACTGACTTTCCCTGACATGCTTTTGCCATTCTCTACCTTCAGAATGAAACTTGAAAAAGTCGGAAATGGCCTCTTCCCCTGAATGACCGAAAGGTGGATTTCCTATGTCATGTGTCAAAGAGGCTGCTGCGACTATAGCCCCAATTTCATATGCGGAAATCCCTGTTTTCTCAAGCTTCGGGTAGTTTTCTAGCAGGCGCTGTCCAGCCATCTTTCCCAGTGATCTTCCGACAGAGGAAACTTCAAGGCTATGGGTAAGACGGGTATGTACAAAGGCCTGATCTGGAAGTGGGAAAACCTGTGTCTTATCCTGCAGGTTCCTGAAAGGTTCTGAGAAGATAATTCGGTCATAATCCACCTCAAATTCACTTCTGGTGTTATTGGAGCTTACATTTAAACCTTTATCGCCG
>CAZLUY010000295.1:0-10210 GCA_964562785.1 uncultured Limnohabitans sp.
GAGACTTTGCCGGTGGCAGATTTTTATAAAGGTCAAGGTAAATTCCAAAGCATCAATGGAGTAGGAGAGATCGATCAGATCTTTGAATCAATTAAGTCTGTGGTAGATTCATTCTGATCCCGCAGATTTTCCTAATTTTGCAATTCATTATAGGCTGAGCTTTTGCTTGGCCTTTTGCATTTGGTTATGGCAGATTCCAATTTCATCGATTACGTCAAGTTTTGCTCTAGGTCAGGAGCAGGAGGTGCAGGTGCGGCACATTTCCGTAGAGAGAAGCATGTACCAAAAGGAGGGCCTGATGGTGGAGACGGTGGACGAGGAGGCCATATAATCCTTAGAGGAAATGCACAACACTGGACCCTTCTACACCTTAAATATAAGAAGCACGTAATTGCAGATGCTGGAAAACATGGTGAAGGAGGACGTCGAAAAGGCGCAGATGGCAAAGATGTGATTTTGGAAGTTCCTCTTGGGACTGTTGCAAAGGATGCAGAGTCGTTCGAGCAAAGAGCTGAAATTACTGAGGATGGTCAGGAGATCATTCTTACTCCTGGAGGTCGTGGAGGATTAGGAAATGATCACTTCAAAACGGCAACCAATCAGGCACCTAGATATGCTCAACCTGGCGAAGAAGGTATAGAAGAATGGATCATTCTGGAGTTAAAACTATTAGCTGATGTTGGATTGGTAGGTTTTCCGAATGCAGGGAAATCTACTTTGCTATCTTCTATTTCAGCTGCCAAACCAGAGATTGGAGATTACCCTTTCACAACTTTGGTTCCCAATCTTGGTGTAGTAGGATATCGAGGAGACAGGTCTTTTGTTATGGCGGATATCCCGGGGATTATCGAAGGGGCTGCTGAAGGCAAAGGGCTAGGGACCCGATTCCTGAGACACATTGAAAGGAATTCCATTTTGTTATTCATGATTCCTGCAGATGCGGAAGACATTGGTGAACACTATAGAATTCTGTTAAATGAGTTGGAGAAACATAACCCTGAACTTTTGGATAAAACCCGAATTCTAGCCATTTCAAAGTCCGATATGTTGGATGATGAATTGATGGAGGAGATGAAAGAGGAAATTCCCAAAAACGTGCCATCAGTGTTTATTTCGGCTGTCAGTCAGTTCAATCTGGAACGGCTGAAGGATATGATTTGGCAGGCTATCCATCAGGCATAATGCCACTTTGTCATAAACTCCCCTATGGCAAACAAATTGATAAGTGGAGGAGGCATACATTACTTCGGTAGTACAAATGAAAAAAAAGGAAAAATTGGAAAAGGAGATAAAGGAAGAGCAGCTTAATGAAGAAGCGGTTTTGGACCAGGAAGTGGAAGAAAAGCAAGAAGAATTGGTCGAAGAGGAATCTGCAGAAATCAAACTCGAAAAAGAAGTTGCCGAGCTGAAGGAGAAGTACCTTCGCCTATACTCAGATTTCGAAAACTTCAGGAAAAGAACTTCTAAGGAAAGACTAGAGCTAATCTCAACAGCATCTGAAGATGTTTTGACAGATCTTCTGCCCGTTGTAGATGATTTTGAAAGAGCCTTCAAGGCGAATGAAAAAGAAGAAGATGCTCAAAAGGTATTTGAGGGAAATATGATCGTCTTCCAGAAATTTCTAAAAATACTTAACTCCAAAGGCTTGAGTCCAATGGAGGACATGATTGGGAAACCATTTGATGCGGATACCCAGGAAGCAATTACCCAAATTCCTTCTCCTTCGGAGGAAATGAAAGGAAGTGTAATTGACGTGATCGAAAAGGGATATACCCTTGGTGACAAGGTGGTGCGTTTTGCTAAAGTGGTTACAGGAGCTTAAGAAACTATGGCAAAAAGAGATTATTACGAGGTCTTAGGTGTTTCGAAATCTGCGTCCGCAGATGAGATAAAAAAGGCTTATCGAAAGTTGGCGATTAAATATCACCCAGATAAAAATCCTGACGACACTACTGCTGAGGAGAAGTTCAAAGAAGCGGCCGAAGCATATGAAGTTCTAAGTAACCCTGAGAAGAAGCAACGCTATGATCAGTTTGGTCACCAAGGAGTTAGTGGTGCTGGTGGTTATGGTGCTGGCGGGATGAATATGGAAGACATATTCTCTCAATTTGGAGATATTTTCGGAGGAGGCGGAGGTTTTGGTTCCTTCTTCGGCGGAGGTGGCGGCGGTGGCCGACGCACAAAAAAGGGGACAAACCTGAGAGTTAAACTGAAGCTAAATCTTCAGGAAGTTGCCAATGGTGTTGAGAAGAAGATCAAGGTTAAAAGGCATGTTGTAGCCCCGGGAGTTACCTTCAAAACCTGCCCTACTTGCCAGGGAACTGGTCAGATTAAGAAAGTGGTGAACACCATGCTAGGACAGATGGTCTCAGCGAGCACTTGTGGTACCTGTGGTGGGAATGGCCAGATTGTAGACAAAAGACCACCTGAGGCGGATGGAAGAGGCCTAATGGTCAAGGAAGAAATAATCCCTATCAACATCCCTGGTGGTGTGGCCGATGGAATGCAACTTAGCATGTCCGGTAAAGGAAATGAAACACCGGGAGGAATTGCAGGAGATTTGCTGATTGTCATTGAGGAGCTTGAGGAAAAAACCTTCCAGCGTGATGGGAACAATGTGATCTATGACCTTTATGTATCCTTCGTAGATGCTGCTTTAGGGGCTTCAGTTGAGGTGCCTACAATAGATGGAAAGGTGAAAATTAAGGTTGACGCAGGAACCCAGAGTGGTAAAATGCTTCGCCTGAAAGGTAAGGGGATTAAGGATATCAATGGTTACTCCAGAGGAGATCAATTGATTATGGTAAATGTGTGGACACCAACTCAACTTACGAAAGATGAGAAGGCCGCCTTGGAGAATATGAGAGATTCAGAAAACTTTAAGCCTGATCCAGGTAATGCCGACAAATCCTTCTTCGATAAAATGAAGGAGTTTTTCTAATAAAAATTGAAGCCCTGAAATTTCAGGGCTTTTTTTTTAATTTGATGAACCTTTTAAGGGGCAAGTCGTAACCTATCCGTATGTCGAGAAAACTGTGTCTGCTTTGTCTGGCCTTATTTGGCCTATCTGCACTTAGCGAAGCACAAATTGTTAAAGAGTATCACGTCACCGAACGAAAGGGTTTCGATTTGGTAAAATTGGATTTCACCTCTTATAAGAGTGTGACCAAGCTCAAGCGTGTTCTTGACTCTGACCCTGTGACCATTCACGGTCATCTCACGGAAACCAATATCCTTCCTGATTTTTCCAATTCACTCAATGACGAAGTGATGGAGGTTTCTCTTGTCCACAAGAATATTGAATCTGACAACCTTGGCAAAAGCATTACATCAAGACTTTTTTCGGGTAAGGGCGATGATTTTGACCATACCTGGGATTTGGGCTTAAACTCAAACTTTCTTTACGATCTTAATTTTTCATTGGGCGTTGGGAAGTCTGTTTTCAATCTGGCAAAGTTACCCGTGAGTAAATTGAAAATAGAGAGTGCCAGTGCGGATGTATTGATACATTACGGTGATGATATGCCAAATCAAGTTCAAATGGATACCCTATCAGTAGAGTTAAACATGGGTACAGTTGAAATCCAGCAGGCAAATTTCACAAATTCTAAAACCATGATCGTAGATGTTAGCTATGGGAAGATCAATCTTGATTTTGGCAAAGGGATGAATTCTTCCTGTGAGGTTTTTGCTGCTTTGGGTGCTGGCTCAGTTAATCTGCATTTGCCATCTGAGTCCTATCCAATAAAGATTAAGATGAAGACTACCCCTATGTGCAGAAAAACACTCCCTAAATTTTTGACCAAGGGAGAAGATGATACCTATATTACAAAAGGATATTCTGCCAATGACCCTAGACT
Source organism: uncultured Limnohabitans sp. (assembly GCA_964562785.1). Taxonomy (GTDB): domain Bacteria; phylum Bacteroidota; class Bacteroidia; order Cytophagales; family Cyclobacteriaceae; genus Algoriphagus. The sequence continues at coordinate 3,861 of CAZLUY010000295.1, forward strand.
TTTAGAGTTGACTCTGGATGTTGGGGCTGGTTCCATAGTCATCGACTAATTCTAATGCTTCAAATCACAAACCTTTCCAAGTCCTTTGGACAGAAAGCCGCCTTGACTGAGGTGGGTCTTTTTGTCCCTGAGGGGGTGATTTTTGGCCTTTTGGGGCCAAATGGTGCTGGAAAAACCACATTGATCCGTATTATCAATCAGATCATAGAGGCTGATTCAGGCGAGATAATTCTTGATGGAGCACGAATCCTCCCTTCTGATATAAGAAAAATTGGATACCTGCCCGAAGAGCGAGGGCTATATAAAAAAATGAGGGTTTGGGATCAGTTGATCTATTTTGCACGGCTGAAGGGCCTTTCAGCCAATGAGGCAAAAATGAAGATTTCGGATTGGCTTGATAGATTGGATATAGCTTCCTGGAAAGGGAAGAAGATTGAAGACCTTTCAAAAGGGATGGCTCAAAAAATTCAATTTATTGCCACAGTCATCCATGAGCCAAGGCTTTTGATTCTGGATGAGCCATTTTCAGGCTTTGATCCTGTGAATGCAGATATCATCAAAAATGAAATTATAAGATTGAAGGATTCTGGAACAACTGTAATCCTGAGCACCCATAGAATGGAATCTGTGGAATTACTTTGTGATCGGGTGGCCATGATCAACCAATCTAAAAAGATATTGGATGGGACTATCCGGGAGGTTAAAGACAGCTTTAAACCTGAAATATATGAGGTGGTTTTGACGGATCTAAAACGAGCAATTCCTACATCATTTGAAGCAGAAGAAGTAGAAAGCGGAGAGTGGGAGTTCAGAACAAAACTAGCTGGTAAAACTCCAAATGAACTATTACTTGACCTTATGGAAATAGGACAAGTGAAGCAGTTTGAGGAGATGCGCCCTTCAATGGAGGAGGTTTTTATTCACCAAGTTAAATCACAACAAGATGGATAAGATTTGGCTGGTCATCAAACGAGAGTATCTCTCAAGGGTGAAGAAGAAATCCTTTCTTTTAGCCACCATTCTTACCCCCTTAATCTTCCCTGCCTTAATGGGAATATTTGTTTGGGTTGCTCTTGAGGAAAGAGATAATCAAGCCCTGAGGATAATCGAGGTGGTGGATGAAAACAAGCTATTTTTCCTTGAAAGCTCGGAGCAATACGCTTTTTCGTTCTCCGACCGAAGTTTGGAAGAAGGAAAGCAATTAGTTCAAGAAGGAGACAGGTATGGTTTTCTTTATATACCAAAAATTAACCTGGAAGACCCCAAGGGGATCGTATATTATGGCGAAGGTAATCCGAATATGAACTTTATTCTCAGGCTGGAGAATCGACTTAAGAAACGAATAGAAGACCAGAGACTTCTCCGTTCAGGAATTGATCCAAAAGTTATTTCATCAGTCAGAACAGATGTTTCAATTCGGTCTATTAGGCTTGATGACGGCGGTGGAGAAAATTTGAGTAACGCCGCGGTTAATTATGGGATTGGCTTTGTTGCGGGCATTCTGATTTACATGTTCATTTTCATTTATGGAAATCAGATCATGCAGGGGGTTATTGAGGAAAAATCCAATCGGATTATTGAAATCCTGGTGTCTTCCATTAAGCCCTTTCAATTGATGATGGGGAAAATAATTGGTGTGGCAGGAGTTGGGCTTACACAATTCCTAATCTGGATTATTTTGATTGGAGGGCTTACCACTATGGTCACTGGATACTTGGGAATGCAGATGCCCCAAGAACAGGCGATGGAACTGGCAAGTCAGGATTTGCCAACCGGAGAAATAGCGGAAGCTATGCCGGTTGACAGTGATCTTATGGAGATTTTACAGGTAATCGAAGGGATTGATTTCTTCACAATTGTCATCAGCTTTATCTTTTATTTCCTAGGAGGATATCTGCTTTACGGAGCTCTCTTTGCTGCCATAGGTGCTGCGGTGGATGCACCATCAGAAGCTCAGCAATTTATGTTTCCTGTGACCATTCCTCTGCTTGTAGCATATATGGGTTTGTTCGTGTTTGTATTGAACGATCCGGATAGCACCACCTCATTTTGGTTGTCGATTATTCCATTATCCTCTCCAATTGGAATGATGGGAAGAGTCAGCTATGGTGTGCCTTGGTTTGAACTATTGCTGTCAATGGGACTCCTGATTCTAGGCTTTTTGGCTACTACCTGGCTGGCGGCAAAGATTTACCGCATTGGTATCTTAATGCATGGCACAAAGCCTAGCTACAAACTTATGTGGAAATGGATTCGCTCTAAAGAATAAAAAAAGCCCTGAGAAATCAGGGCTTTTTTTATTGAATTTGATTTATCTCAGGTAGGCTGATAGCATCCAGACTACTTTCTCTTTTGCAGTAATATAATCACTCATTAAGGTCACGGTTCCCTCGTCTCCTTGATCAGATGCCGCTTCTAATGCTGCTCTTTCTAATTCAAGCAACACATTAATATTATCCCTTACAGCTTTAACCATCTCAACTGAGTCATCTACTTTACCGGCCTCCTGAATAGTTGCTGAGTTGATGTATTCAGCATAAGATGAAAGAGGACGTCCTCCAAGGGTTAGGATTCTTTCAGCAACTTCATCCACGCTCACATTCGCCGTGGTGTACAATTCCTCAAACTTTGCATGCAACTCAAAAAAGTTTGAACCGCTTACATTCCAATGGAAATTTCTCAGGTTCTGATAGTACACCTGATAATTCGCCAATAGAATATTTAATTTTTCGATGAGAGCTTTACTGTCTTTGACTTCAAGTCCAATGTCATTCGTTTTCATTCTATCTTTCTTTTGGTGTTCTCTATATTAACTTATCTTCAAAGCATAAAGTGCCCTGATAATCAATGATAAAATCTATCGCCGACATATACTATCTATGAAGTGTTTTTGTTAATTCATAGATGGCTAGGGCCAACAAAAGATTCATGAAAAATCGTTTCCAGGATTTAACTTCCATTGACTTTTATCAGAATAAAAGACAGGTCAAATGGCTTGTATTCTTGGTGTCAATAGTTATTGGTGCGGGTTCTATTTGGTACACCAGTTTATTGGTGGATGAGCTTCGCAACCGGGAAAGAAGGCAAATCGAATTACTTTCCAGTGCCCTGGAATATGCTGCAACGACTGCAGAGGGCTTGACCTTCATTAATCAGGAGATAATTCAGCAGAACTATTCCATCCCCATAATTATGGTGGATGCGGATGAAAACCCCATTGAGTTCAGAAATATTGCATTCAAGAAGAATTCTAGTGCTGCCGATTCTACCAAAACACTTCAACGGGAGTTGGCAGAAATGAGGGAGGAGTATGAGCCAATTTATCTGCAGGAAGCTGATATATATGTCCATTTCCGAAACTCTGAGTTGCTGCTCAATTTGAAGTATTACCCCTATGTACAGCTTGCGGTGATTGTGATTTTCGGAATTCTCGCCTACACCCTTTTCAATCAAAGCAAAATAGCAGAGCAAAACCGGGTTTGGGCTGGTCTGACCAAAGAGACTGCGCATCAGCTGGGGACTCCAATCGCCTCTCTAATGGCATGGATAGATTATCTGAGGAATTCTCCGGTTTGGGAAGAAAATAAGGAGATCATCCAGGAGATGGATAAGGATGTGGTCAAGCTTAAGATGGTCACGGAACGCTTTAGTTCTATTGGAAGTAAGCCGGTAATTAAGAATGAAAACCTTTACCAAAGTATAGAGGAAACGATCAATTATCTCCGTCCTCGGATTTCCACAAAGGTGGACCTCATTATTAATTCCGACACGAAAGATCTTGATGCGATGATGAATAAGCCTCTCTTCGAATGGGTAATCGAAAACATCTGCAAGAATGCTGTGGATGCAATGAAAGGCCAAGGTAGGATTACGATCAATATCCTTCAGGATAGTGACAAATTCGTCTTGGTTGACATTGAAGATACTGGTAAGGGCATGGAGAAAGCCATGTATAAAAAAGTCTTCAATCCAGGTTTTTCTACCAGACAAAGAGGTTGGGGTTTAGGGCTCACTTTGGCAAAGAGGATTATTGAGGGTTATCACGGAGGAAAAATATTCGTGAAGAACTCAGAGCTAGGGAGAGGGACCACCTTTAGAATTATGCTTCATAGCAATTTGGAAAGTGCAGAACAGTTTATTACTGATGGGCTATTAGAGTATTAATCTAGGCTTTATTCCTGGCGAAGGCTCTCAATGGATTTTTTTTGATTCTCTATTCATCGATTCATTTTGATTACATTTGCACCTCAATTTCACACCCATGAATCTGACCGACCAAATCAATAAAAGAAGAACTTTTGCCATCATCGCTCACCCAGATGCTGGTAAGACCACACTTACTGAAAAACTCCTTTTGTTTGGAGGAGCTATCAAGACGGCAGGTGCAGTAAAGTCTAATAAAATAGACACCGCTACCAAGTCTGACTGGATGGAGATCGAAAAGCAAAGAGGTATATCCGTGGCCACTTCTGTGATGGGGTTTGAATACCAGGACATGAAAATCAATCTTCTGGATACCCCGGGTCACCAGGATTTTGCCGAGGATACCTACAGAACGTTGACGGCTGTGGATTCTGTGATCATGGTCATTGATTGTGTGAAAGGGGTGGAGATCCAGACAGAGAAGTTGATGGAGGTATGCCGAATGAGGAATACTCCGGTGATTTGCTTTATCAATAAGCTGGATCGTGAAGGCCGAGATCCTTATGATTTGTTGGATGAGGTGGAGGAAAAACTTAACATCAAGGTTCGCCCTCTAACCTGGCCAATTGGAATGGGAAAAGGATTTAAGGGGGTTTATAATTTGTATGAGCAAAAGCTCAACCTATTTACTCCCTCTCAAAGACAACTCTCGGATGATAGGCAAACCTTTGAAAATCTAGATGATTCAAAATTGGATGAATTGATTGGAGATTCTGATGCGGACCAACTTCGAGAGGATGTAGAACTAATTGAGGGAGTTTATCCAGAGTTTGATCCAACTGATTACCTCGAGGGGAATGTGGCTCCTGTATTTTTTGGATCTGCAGTAAATAACTTTGGGGTCAATGAAATGCTTGATACCTTCATCAAGATCGCTCCCAAACCAAAAAGTAGAAATACGGAAGATCGGGAAGTGCTTCCAGAGGAGAAGAAATTCACAGGTTTTGTCTTTAAGATCCATGCGAACATGGATCCAAATCACCGAAACCGAATTGCCTTTATGAGGATCTGTTCAGGAACTTTTGAAAGGAATAAGCCATACAAGCATGTGCTGGGACCTAAGCCATTGAGGTTCTCTAATGTCACCCAGTTTATGGCGCAGGATAAGGAGATTATAGATCATGCTTATCCTGGAGATATTGTGGGATTGTATGATACTGGTAATCTCAAAATCGGTGATTCCTTGACCGAGGGTGAGGACCTAAAGTTTGTAGGGATTCCTAGCTTTTCACCGGAGATATTTCGTGAAGTTATCAATAAGGATGCAATGAAGACAAAGCAGCTCGAAAAGGGGCTGAAGCAGTTGATGGAGGAAGGAGTTGCACAGCTGTTCACCTTTGACATTGGTTCTAGAAAGGTAGTGGGAACGGTTGGTCAGCTGCAGTTCGAGGTAATTCAGTTCAGGCTTAAGAATGAATACAACGCGACGGTTGAGTTTCAACCCATGAATTTATACAAGGCTTGCTGGATCAGCAGTGATGACAAAGCTCAGATGGATGAATTCATCAGGTCAAAGAGTAGGCATATTGCCAGAGATCGTGACGGCAAGTTGGTGTTTATGGCTGAATCTAAGGCATGGCTTCAAATGGTGCAGGATAATTATCCGGAGATTGAATTCCATTTCACTTCTGAGGGGTAAAGGTTTAATCACTCAAAAACACATCTACAAACTCAAATTTCTTTCCGTCAAAAAGCCCTTTATCACTCAGCTTTAGATCTGGGATAACCAATAGACCCATAAAGCTCAGGGTCATAAAAGGAGAGGTGAGTGTTGAGCCCATTTCTTTGGCCATTTTATCTATCTGGGTATAGGCGGAGGCTACTTCGTATCCATCGGACGCTGACATAATGCCGCCAACCGGAAGTGGCAAACGCTGCTCCACTTTACCATTAACTGCAGAGACTCCTCCCTTGGATTCTATGATTAAATTGACAGCTCGGCAGATGCATTCGTCGTCTACTCCTACGGCTAAAATATTATGAGAGTCATGACCAACCGAAGAGGCAATTGCACCAGACTGTAATCCAAAGTTTTTGATGAAGGCGATGGCTGGATTGGCGTTTTGATATCTGTTGACGACTGCAAGTTTGAGCACATCTGCTTCAAGGTTGGATTCAGCTAGCCCAGCTTTAATATTTATTTCCCC
>CAZLUY010000296.1:0-7572 GCA_964562785.1 uncultured Limnohabitans sp.
CAGTTCAAAACTGGTGATTTTGACGTGACGGTTGACCAGTGGTTGGTCCTGAAGAATCTATCGGAAAGTGGTCCAATGAGTCAGACTGAACTGGCTGAGATGGTATTCAAAGATCATCCCACACTCACCCGGATATTGGACATTTTATGCAAAAAAGAAATGGTTGAGCGTGTTCCGCATCCTCATGACCGAAGAAGCTTCCAATTGCATCTTACTGAGTTGGGGCTATCCAAAGTGAGAACCTTACGTCCACAAATATTAGAGATTAGAGAAAAAGCCTGGGAAAATCTCGATGAACAAGATTTTGATGAATTCAAGAGAATCCTTGACACAATTTATATGAATTTGGGTGGCTAAAATTTAATTAGCACACGAATAATATTTAAACGAACAAAAAAGAATTAACGCTGGTTTCCAGATAAACGATCCAAAAAATGATTACTACAGACCTTTGTATAATTGGAGCCGGACCTGTGGGTCTTTTCGCAGTATTTGAAGCAGGACTTCTAAAGATGCGTTGCCATCTTATCGATGCGCTACCTCAAGTAGGGGGACAGTTGTCCGAGATTTATCCTCAAAAGCCTATTTATGATATCCCAGGATATCCTGAAGTAAAAGCACAGGAGCTTGTGGATAATTTGATGGATCAGGCAAAGCCATTTAAGCCAACTTTTACCCTTGGTGAAAGAGTAGATCATTTGGATAAGCAGGATGATGGTTCTTTTATTGTTACAACTAATGAAAAGACCAAAGTCCATTGTCAGGTAATAATTATTGCCGGAGGTTTGGGTTGCTTTGAGCCAAGAAAACCTGCTTTGGCTAACCTGGAAAACTTCGAAGGCAAGGGAATTACCTATATGGTAAAAGATCCTGAGAAATTCCGTGATAAAAGAGTAGTACTCGCTGGTGGTGGTGATTCCGCCTTGGACTGGACTATTTTCCTGGCGGATGTGGCTAAGAAGGTAACTTTGGTTCACAGAAATGAAACCTTCAGAGGTGCTCCGGATTCAGCATCTAAGGTCTTTGACCTGGCTAATGAAGGAAAGATTGATTTGATTCTCTCTTCAAATCTTAAGGAGATTTCTGGAAATGGCCATCTTGATAAAATCGTCCTTCAGGACAAAAAGAAGGAGATCACAGAAATTGATACTGATTATCTGATTCCACTATTTGGATTGAGTCCCAAACTAGGTCCAATTGCTGATTGGGGTTTGAGCATTGATAAAAATGCGATAGAAGTGGACACTCGAGATTACTCTACTGGGGTTGAAAGAATTTATGCGATTGGAGATATCAATACCTACCCTGGAAAGTTGAAGCTGATTTTATGTGGTTTCCACGAGGCAGCAATCATGATGCATTCCGCTTTCAAGTATGTATACCCAGATCAGAAATTGAGCTTCAAATACACTACTGTAAATGGTGTGAATGCATTTTAATCCTACTTTTGCAGTATGATAAAATTCACCGTTGAAGACCAGGAAGGAAACCGCCAGGAGCATGAAGCTCCTGAGGACATGGGACTAAGCCTTATGGAGGTCCTTAAGGCTTATGAATATCCGATTCTCGCTACTTGCGGAGGTATGGCATTATGCGCTACCTGTCATATAGAAGTTTTGGAAGGAAGCGATGAATTAGGAGAGGCAACCGATCCCGAGTTGGATCAGTTGGAGAATCTCCCTGAATACTTCGACACTTCGAGACTAGCCTGTCAAATCCGCATTGGAGAAATCCTCAATGGTGCAGTGATCAAGCTTCGAGGAGAAGACCAATAACTTTCACCTAAATCAATACCTCATTCAAATGAAGCTATTCAAGATTTCTCTTCTACTATGGTTTGGGATTTCTTCTATGGCAATGGCCCAGGCCACGAATAAAGAGGTTAGAGCATCAGAGGAGATTTTAGGTCTTATCCAAAGCTATTCTGAAGCTAGAGAAAACCAAGATACATTAACCCTTAAAAAGATTCTCACAAAGGACATAGATCAACTGGTTTCTTCAGGCACTTGGAGAAATGGACTTGAAGAATCCATGATGGGAATGATGGGAAGTAGCAAAACAAATCCAGGAGAAAGACAATTACATGTAGATAAGATCCGTTTCCTATCCGAAGAAATTGCGCTTGTCGATGCTAAATATGAAATAGTTCGTGATGGTGTAATTACCCGAAGTATGTGGAGCGCATTTGTTATCCAAAAAGATGGATTTACCTGGAAGATTGCGGCTATTAGAAACATGCTTCCTGCCAACTAAACCAACTGATTATTACCACAATGAGACAGATTCTATTTGCCTTAGCATTCCCATTTTTTCTTTACAACCCAGCTACCCCAGAAAAGACTTATGACATTGAGATAAAGGTTCAGGGACTCAAAAACCCAGTCGGTAAAATGAGTCTTTGTCTGATGAATAATGAAGAACAGTTCCTGGACGAATGCTTCCAGGGAAGCCATGAACCTATAGAGTCTGAGTCATTTACATACACCTTTGAAAATGTTCCTGCTGGAGATTATGCCATAAGTCTATTTCATGATGAGGATGAAAATGGTGAACTAAACATGGGGCGATTCATTCCAATTCCAGCCGAGAAATACGGTTTCTCAAACAATCCAAGCAAAATGTTCGGGCCTCCGAAATACGAGAATTGCTTGTTCACTGTGAATAAGGATATTACACTCACCATAGAGCTCTAAGAAACCCTTAAATTCTGAACTTAATTTTCTTCTCTTTGCTTCTAAAGGGGTGATTGTCATTTTATAATCACAAAACTTTTAACCCCTTTAACATGAAAAGTATTTTAATCACCGGAACTAGCTCCGGTTTCGGGTACGACGCTGCAAAGTATTTTGCCGAACAAGGCCATAAGGTCTATGCTACGATGCGAAATGTAAATGGCAGCAATTCTTCCAAGGCCAAAGATTTGGAAGATTTTGCTATTCAAAATAATCTCTCTTTGAAGGTTATAGAATTGGATGTGGTTTCTGATGAATCAGTCCAAAATGCTATTAAAGAAATTGAGGATGTGGATGTCCTGATCAACAATGCTGGCAGAGGCTTTGGAGGACCACTTGAAGCTTTCTCATCCCAGCAAATTTTAGATCAGTTAGACCTCAATATTGTAGGAACTGCACGAGTAGCAAATGCTGTCCTTCCAATGATGAGGGCAAAAAAATCAGGTCTGATCATTCAGGTAAGTTCTACGGCAGGACGAGCAGCATTCCCAGGTTTTGGTGTATACCATGCCAGTAAATGGGGACTTGAAGGCATGAGTGAAGCAATGAGATATGAACTTGCTCCCTTAGGTATTGATGTTGTTTTAGTTGAGCCAGGTCCTTTTGACACAAACTTCTTTGGGGCCATGGTTAATGCCGAAGATCAGGAGGTAGCTCAGGCCTATGGTCATGTCGGAGAATTCTTCGCCGGATTTGAAGGCCAGGTAAGAGGTCTTTTCGCAGATGAAAATGCACCAACAGATCCTATGGTGGTGATCAAGATTTTTGAAGATTTGATCAATGCTCCTGCGGGAGAAAGGCCATTGAGAACCATTGCTGGCCTAGACTTTGGCTTTCAAGCCTTAAACGATGCCACAGAACCTATTCGGAAAGCAGGCCTGGAAGGAATGGGTATAGGTGAATGGGACGGACCTAAAGGATAAAAATCAAAGGCCATTTCAAATTGAAATGGCCTTTTGTTATTTATTGATAAGTTCTTCGAGTATTTCGCTTGCCGCTTCAGAGAGCACTGTACCCGGGCCAAAGACAAATGAAACTCCGGCCTCTTTAAGGAAATCATAATCCTTTGCAGGAATCACTCCTCCAGCCACCACCATAATATCCTCGCGACCCAATTTCTTTAGTTCTGCGATCAACTGAGGGACCAAGGTTTTATGACCAGCGGCCAATGAAGATGCACCAACGATATGTACATCATTTTCTATGGCTTGTAGGGCTACTTCTTCGGGGGTTTGAAAAAGTGGACCTATATCCACATCAAAGCCCAAATCCGCAAATCCGGTTGCAATGACTTTGGCACCTCTGTCGTGACCATCTTGCCCCATCTTGGCAACCATAATTCGGGCGCGTCTTCCCTCCTCTTCAGCAAACTGATCGGATAGCTTTATAGCCTTATTGAATGAGTCTTGATTTTTCACTTCTGAAGCATATACGCCTGAAATGGTTTGAGTGACCGCTTTGTGTCTCCCAAAGGATTTCTCCATAGCAAGCGAAATTTCCCCCAAGGTAGCTCTTTTCCTTGCTGCTTCCACTGCCAGGTCAAGCAAATTACCTGAGCCTGTCTGCGCGCATAGAGTCAATTGCTCTAGAGCTAATTCAACAGCATCCCTATTCCTTTCCGACTTCAGTTGGTTAATTCTTTCTATCTGATTTTGACGAACAGTCTGATTATCCACTTCACGGATTTCGATCTCCTCTTCCTCATCCAATTGATATCTGTTCACACCAACAATGACATCTTTCCCGCTGTCAATCCTCGCCTGCTTTTTTGCAGCAGCTTCTTCAATTCTCAGCTTTGGTATTCCAGCTTCTATAGCCTTAGCCATTCCACCCAAATCTTCCACTTCCTGAATTAATTCCCAGGCTCTTTCCACTAATTGCTCAGTCAAATACTCAACATAATCCGAACCACCCCAAGGGTCGACTACCTTAGTGATACCCATTTCTTCCTGCATTATCAGCTGGGTATTTCTGGCGATTCTCGCAGAGAAATCTGTCGGAAGGGCAACGGCCTCATCCAGCGAATTGGTATGTAAGGACTGTGTATGGCCCATTGTAGCAGCTAGCGCTTCAATAGCTGTTCTCGTTACATTATTAAAGGGATCCTGCTCCGTCAAAGACCATCCAGACGTTTGGCTATGCGCTCGTAAAGCCATGGATTTCTCATTTTGGGGTTCAAAGGTTTTTACCATTTTAGCCCATAGCAATCGACCAGCACGTAGCTTAGCTACTTCCATAAAGTAGTTCATTCCTATTCCCCAAAAAAAGGACAATCTTGGTGCGAAGTCATCGACCTTCAGCCCAGCTTGAATTCCTGTCCGTAGGTACTCCAAACCATCAGCGAGGGTATACGCCAATTCAATATCCGCAGTGGCTCCTGCCTCCTGCATATGATATCCTGAAATGGAAATAGAGTTAAATTTAGGCATGTGCTTCGCCGTGTATTCGAAAATATCAGCAATGATTCGCATCGAAGGCTGGGGAGGATAGATATAGGTATTCCTCACCATAAACTCCTTCAAAATATCGTTTTGGATAGTTCCACTCAGCTTGGCGGCCTCCACCCCTTGCTCCTCAGCTGCTACAATATAAAAAGCCAAGACAGGGATAACGGCCCCATTCATAGTCATAGAAACCGACATTTGATCCAACGGAATCTGGTCGAAAAGAACCTTCATATCCTCTACTGAATCGATTGCTACACCTGCTTTTCCGACATCACCTTCTACTCTAGGGTGATCAGAATCATATCCACGGTGGGTTGCCAAATCGAATGCCACAGAAAGGCCTTTTTGGCCAGCTGCAAGATTTCGACGATAGAAAGCATTCGACTCTTCTGCAGTAGAAAAGCCTGCATATTGTCGAATAGTCCAAGGCCTGAGACTGTACATGGTACTGTAAGGACCTCTTAAAAAAGGAGCAATTCCAGACACATAGCCTTCATGAGATTTCTTGGAATCGTCAGGATTAAAAGACGAGGGTACTGATATCTTTTCAGGAGCTTCCCAGGAGCTTTTCTCCGTATTCGAAGAATGCCGATTTTCTTTCCAGTTGTTTAGATCAGGCCTCATTATCTACAAATTGTTTTTCTGATAAAAAAGATGCTCTTGATGGCTTCAGCTGAAGTTCCGATTCTTCCATAACCTGAAATTGAATATCCTCTTTCCTCAATTCAGGGGAGAGATACTTATTCGCACCGATTTTCGAAACCTCTGAAGCAAGCACAGCATTCTGGGATTTGTTTCTCTCATGCCTAACCTCAAATTGGATTTTTCCATCCTTGAAGTTTTGGAGCCAACCGCCACTTTCCTCCAGATCAGTCAATCGATTTTTCACAACATCAATTATGCACTCTTGAAGTTTATCTAAATAAGATGAGCCAGAAGAAGGGTCCATGACCTTATCCAAATGACTTTCATCCTTAAGAACCGTTGAAACATTCAAGGCCATCCGGTCAAAGAGTTCTCCCCCTTTATTGCCTTCCATTGGCTTGATCCAAAGTGAATTACAACCACCAATAATTGCAGACATACCTTCATAAGTCTGGCGAATCAGGTTGCTGTAAGGATCTAGAACTGTTTTTGTGAAATCGGAAGAGTAAGCGATCAGGTTAATATTCTCTCCGTTTAACTTTATACCATAGGTAAGGGCTAAATCTGAACAAAGGGATCTAAGCGCCTTGATCTTTGCGATATGACCGAAGAATTCTGATCCCGAAGACACCATATACTGGATATTCTTCAATACAAACTCAAGGTCATTTCCCGCCTTGGTCAAATAATCTACATTCTCGATTAGTTCAGACAGACCAAAAGTGAGTTCCTGAATTCCATTAGCCCCAGCTTCTGCATAAAGACCCATATCAATAGTGAGAGGATAAAAATTATCCAAAGAACCAAATGTCTTGATATAGGAATTAGCTACGTCCCAATAAGGATTCGCTTTACCTTCCTTGATTGCCTCAGTGGTAGGTGACCAAAGAATCCCTCCATTCAGTTGCCTGTTTGCATCCTCTAAACCATCAACGTAGGTTTTAAGTGAATCTTGAAAACTACTCAAATCACCCTTTGGAAAGAAATAGAGCTTGATATATTCCGGTAAAACGTCTGTGAGTACTTGACTCAAGTTACAGTTGTTAGCTACTTCAAGAATAATCCCATCCGCTCCGGAATTCAATAGGTTTAGAATCCTTTCATTGCTTTCTTTTGCATCATCGACTGAAACTGCAACTAGATTATTCCACTCTCTAGGATTTGTTCCTGGGATTGAAGATTGGCTGTGGAATGTCTGTCGCGCATTGATTCCGGAATCGAAGTACATAGGTTCTATTTCGATTTCACCCCAAAGTTTGCTGTGCAAAGTGTCCTCGAAACTCTTACCTCGTAAATCCTTGTTTACTTTTTGGATCCAATCCTCTTTCGACGAAGAAGGGAAGCCATAAAAATCAGTGTTTACCATAAAGTTATATTCGGGTGAGCAAAAATAGGAATTCGTGGATTTTAGCTTTTATAAATCTTTGATTAAAGGAAATCCTATCAGAATATACTCAGGAAAATAAACTTCATCACAGGGAATAAGTTCCTTGAAAATTTCTACTAATTCTCATTGATTTTTATTCAAAATTACTGGTGAAAATATTCCTTTCTTTTTTTCTTACTGAAGGCATAAAATCATTTTTTATTTCTCTTAATTTTCTTCAATTTTGAAGCCCTCGTTTTTTAAAAAGGTCGTCCTTTTCATCTAACCCGCTAATGAGTACAGAAGCTAATGCCGTGTGGAATGAATGTTTGCGTGTCATCGAACAACACGTGAATGAGCAAAGCTTCTCTACCTGGTTCCA
>CAZLUY010000297.1:0-6186 GCA_964562785.1 uncultured Limnohabitans sp.
AGCGAAAAGAAATTCTCTTTTCAGGAAGATTCGGGTCCAGCAGATTTCAATGCTACTTCAAGCTTTTCTCAAGACTTTGGTCCTTTATTCCAGCTATGCATTTTTGGAGCCGAACATGACGCGGTTGCCCTGTCAAGACAAGCCAGTCAACTTGGTTGGGAGGTTCATATTTATGCAAGTCCGGACGAACATAAAACCATAGAGTTTTTTGAAGGAGCCAGTAGTCTGAATACTCCAGGGTTTGATCAGATTGATGCAAGCAGATTTGATGAAAACACGGCAGTCATGTTAATGACTCATAGCTTTAATAAGGACGTTCAATACCTCCTTGCTCTGAAGGACAGTAATCCTGCCTATTTTGGTTTGTTGGGACCAGCTCATAGAAGAGAGAAGCTTCTGGCTAAATTTCTTGAATATCATCCTGATGCAGATCTGGAATTCCTTGAGAAACTTCATGGACCTGCAGGACTGGATATTGGCGCCGAATCCGCTTACGAAATAGCAGTATCGATTATCGGTGAGATTTTGTCTCTTAGTCGAGGGAGGACACCAAAATCCTTAAAGGAAAAATCGGGTAGGATCCATGCCTGATTTAGGGATTGTTTTGCTGGCTGCTGGTGCTTCCAGTAGAATGGGAAGTTCCAAAGCGCTATTACCCTGGGGTGAGAAATCTCTCATCGAGTACCAAATACTCAGACTTCAGTCCTTAGATTATCCCGTTTACCCACTACTCGGTTCCGATTCACAATTTGTCTTTTCAGTTATTTCGAATGCAGGAGCCACTTGCTTTGTAAATCCAAATTGGAAAGAGGGGATGAGCACATCTATGGCTTTTGCAGTTAAAAGCTTAAAGGATCTCCATAAGTCTATTCTCTTTTTTCTGGTCGATCAACCTTTGATTTCCTCGACTGATTTGAGCCAATTGGTGGAGTTGCACAAGGCCAATCCTGATAAGATAATCGTTTCAAGATCTTCCGAAGGCTGGTCTGGCCCACCGGTGATTTTTCCAGAGAAATTTTATCCTGAGCTTATGGAATTGAAAGGTGATCATGGCGCCAAACCACTGATAAAAGCTCATACATCGGAAATCATTTCAGTTGAATTGGAATCGTCCATGGAGGATATGGATACCCCTGAAGCCTATCAAAGCTTACTCAAAAAGGCTAACCTCCAATCCTGATCATACTTCGATTATGATGCATCTCAGGATTATTAAACTCTTCAGGCTTGGAGAGTCCTCCTCTCATGGCAAACTTGCCGTAAACAGCCTTTTGGATAATTGACTGAATTTCTTCCCCATTTCGAAATGGGGTTAGAAGATCAGATTCTGATTGGGAGAAAAGACAATTCTTCAGCTGCCCATTCGCCGTTAAGCGGATTCGATTACAGCTATCGCAAAACGGATTGGTCACTGTGCTGATTATCCCGAAGTCTCCTGAATAGCCTTCGATTTTGTAATTCCTTGCCGTATCATTCGGCGCATCCGTGATTCTGACCAATGCCTTTTGTGAATAAGTGCTGCTCAAACGATCCAATATGTCCTTTTCGGATACCGTTTGGTCCCGGTTCCACTTATTTCCTTCGAACGGCATGAATTCAATGAATCGAACCACAAAAGGATTGTCTTTGGTCAACTCGATAAAGTCAATGATTTCATCCTCGTTCACACCTTTCATCAGAACGACATTGATCTTCACCTTAAAGCCCTGATCGAGCATCCGGAACATATTATCATTCACCTTTTCAAAATGATCTCTGAAGGTGATTTCCTTGAATCGTTGCCTTTGCAGAGTGTCCAGGCTGAGGTTGATGGTTTTCATTCCGCATTCCCTCAATAGATCGAAATGCCTGTCAATCGTCACCCCATTGCTGGTCATGGTTAGCTGAACAGGTAGCGTAGCTAGCTTTCGTAGGATTTCTGGGAAATCTTTCCGAACCAGTGGCTCTCCTCCCGTCAACCTGATCTTGGTTACCCCTTCATCCACAAAAAGCTTGGCGATTTGATAAACCTCATCCGCATTCATCAAATGGGATTTTGGGAGTAGCGGTACTCCCTCAATCGGCATACAATACGAGCACCTAAGGTTACATCTCTCCGTCAATGAAATCCGGAGGTAATTGTGCTTTCTCCCGAAGGAGTCCTTCAATATTTCTTGGCTCTGACTCACGAATGTCTTACTCCCCTTTTGTTTCTGAATAATTGATGTCGGACTTTCCTCCAGTTTTCTTAAGCAGTCTGATATGGTGAATTTCTACCTGCTTGTCAATCGGCTTTAGCATATCGTAGATGTTTAAGGCTACTACACTGGCACCATGCATTGCCTCAACTTCAACTCCGGTTTTGTAAATGGTTTTGATCGTGCAAAGAACCTTGATCTCAAGACCATCGATTTCATATTTGATTCCTCCATATTCTATGGGAAGGGGATGGCAGTCAGGAAGAATGTCTGGGGTTTTTTTGATCCCCAATAGCCCCGCAGCACGGCTCATTTCGAAAACATCCCCTTTGGGTACAGTTCCCTTTTGAATTGCTTCTATGGTCTTCTCGCTTCCCACTTTCACTATTGCCTGAGCGAGTGCTTCCCGAAGTGTACTTTTCTTGTGTGTGATATCTACCATTACTATTTATTTACTTTCCATTGGTGGGATTCGTCTTCAAATATTTCCTTTCCAAAAATTGGAAGTCTAGCCTTTAATTCATCTACCAGATGAGGTAAGGCCTCAAATACCTGCTTCCTGTGGCCAGATGAGACAAAGACAAAAATGCATAGCTCACCAACTTCTACCCGCCCAAGACTGTGTAGAATATGCATGCAATTCAGGTCAAATTTCTCGAAGGATTCCTCTCTAATTTCATGACATACCGCGTTAGCCATTTCCTCTTGAGCTGAGAATTCGATGGCCTTTACGGTCTTGTCTCCTATTACATCGGCCCGAACCTGGCCCAGGAAAATGTCATGACCTCCAACACCAGCTTTTGTTTGATGGGTTGCGATAGAATCAGCTACCATCTGTGGAGTGATAGCTCCCTGGACGAATATATTTTTTATTGGTCTATCTTTCATTTAGCTCATAATTATCCATTTCTTCTGCACCTTCTTGCAGGCTAAGGCAGTTTGGAATCCCATGTTTTGTAACAATAGAAACCGCTCTTGCACTTCTGATCCCTGATGCACAAAAGAAAACCTTGGTTGGGTTAACTGGCAGCTCTGACATCCTGTTTTCCAGCTCGCTCATGGGTATTTCAAACAGCCCTTCTTTACTAATTCTAGGGTATTCATCTGACTCCCTTACATCCACAAGAATGAAATCCGTTAATTCGTCCAGTTCATCTAAAGAGATTTCAGAGTTGATGATACAATCATCTGTGGCAACTAATTCAATCTCAGTTAGACCTTTTATCCTCCGGATTTCGCCTTCATTTCTTGAAAATTCTATAAGCCTTTGTTTATGGCTTAAAAGGTTCTGAAGCAGAAGCTTCCCACTTAGTACTTGGCCTAAACCCAAAATAATTTTGATTGCCTCGGTTGCCTGAAGAGTTCCGATAACCCCGGGCAATACACCGAGAACACCAACTTCATTGCAGTTTGGTACATCTCCGGGTTTTGGTGGATCCGGGAAAAGGCAACGATAACTTGGACCATTTTGGAAGTTGAATACGCTGACTTGTCCTTCAAATTTGAAGAGGGAGCCATGTACAAAAGGCTTGTCCAATCTGATGCAAACATCATTGATCAGGTATCTGGTGACAAAGTTGTCTGAGCAATCTAAAATCAAGTCAAATCCCGAGATCAGGGACTCTGCATTTTCAAGAGTTAAATGCTGAGTATAGGCTCTGATTTCTATTTCAGAGTTAAGAGCACTGAGGCTTTCTTTTGCTACCAGGGCCTTATTCTTACCGATATCCTGTTCCGTAAAAAGAACCTGTCTTTGCAGGTTATTCAATGAAACCCGATCACCATCGACAATTCCAATCTGACCAATACCGGCTGCAGTAAGATATTGTAGGGCTGGACATCCGAGTCCACCTGCACCCACCACTAAAACTCTGGCTTGCCCAAGTTTGTCCTGGCCATCTTTACCGACTTCGGCTAACTGGATATGTCTTTGATAGCGACTCATCCTCCAGAAAATGGTGGGAAAACATCAATTGCTAATTCCTCGATTGGAGCTTCCTTCCTAAGGATTTTGTTCCTTTGAGCCAACTGAAAAGTGCTATCCTTTAGCATGGGCTTTTGAAGAATCAGCTCTTTAATCAATTCGCCTGCATCCTTCGACTTGATCTCAAGTTTTTCGGAGTTTTGACCCATCAATTCAGAGAGCTTACCATGATATTTGAATTCAATTTTCATAACTCAAAAGATTAATAATTTCACCGAGGCGGTAATCAAGACGGTCGCTAATGCATATTCTAATGCGCGATTATTCCATTTTCTACTCCCCAAAAAGCTACCTGCTAGCCCTCCCAGAACAGCTACAAAGACCATAAGTCCTGAGATGGGATAAAGTTCGATCCCCGAGCTAAACTGTCCCATCAATCCGGCAGCAGAATTGACCCAGATGAAAAGTGCAGATACAGCAGCTGCCTCTTTCATATTGCCCCAATGCAATAAGAGAATAATAGGGGTCAAGATGATCCCTCCTCCAATTCCGATAAGTCCGGAGAAGAATCCTACAACCCCACCCAGAATTAAGGCCTCGATAAAGCGAACAGACTTAACCTCACTCTCATCACCGGATTTCTTCCAGAGCATTCTCAGCACCGCAAAAACCAAGAGAATACCCAGTGTTTTCTTATATACAGCAGGCTCCAACTGTGTAAGACCACCCAGATACGCTGCAGGAATTGATGCAAGCGCAAATGGCCAAAAGAGATTCTTTCTAAAGTGGCCCGCCTTATAATAATGATAGAAGGCCACTCCAGCGACAAAAAGATTAAGCAGAAGTGCGGTTTGCTTCATGGTAGCATTTGGGAAGCTAAAAAGGGCCATAAGTGCCAGGTAACCACTCGCTCCTCCGTGCCCAACACTTGAATAGAGAAAGGACAGGATAGGTAGGATAACCAAGAAAGCGATTAAGGTAGGCGTGGCTATTTCCATAATTCCTCATGTTTATGCAGATAGCTCTCCATCTTCTCACTAAACTCCTTCTGTAGACCGGCATAGAAGTCTAAAAGTTGAAAACCATAATCAGTGATCTTGGTACCACCGCCGCGAGCACCACCTTTTTTCAGAAGGACCACTTCCTCTTTTCCAAGCTCATTGATCTGATGAATCAACCTCCAGGCCTTCCGATAGGAAATGCCTGTTTTCTTAGCTGCACCATTAAGCGAACCAGTATCCTGAATGGCACTGAGAAGTTGAAGGTGTCCTTTACCCATAAACTTTTCGCCTTCCAGCTCCACCCAGATTCGACCTTTGATCTTAGCTTCCATAGGGTAGAATTATCGTCTCAATACTATCCCCAGCTGCAATCTCTTTCTGATCTGCAGGAACATATGCAAGAGCATTTGCTTCCGCGAAACTGATCATCGTGCTACTTGCCTGATGATCTAGCACCTCAACCTGGTTATTTGAAATTCTGGCCTTTAGGAAAAGCGCTCTTCCAAATGGATTAGCATAAGTCTGCGCAATGGGCATTTTGACCCTGAGTAAACCAGGATTTTTAACTCCACTGATTAAATCAACTAGTAAGGTAACGTAAATGTAGAAGCAGGTGAGGGTAGAGGCAGGGTTGCCAGGAAGGGCAAAAACATATTTGTCCTGCTTTCTTCCGAAGAATAATGGCTTGCCTGGTTTCTGTTGTACCCGGTAAAAAACTTCCTCGACTTCGAGTGTTTTAAGGGCTCTTCCTACAAAATCGTATTCACCAACAGATATTCCCCCAGATATCAACAAGAGATCATTTTCTTCTAGTGCTCTTCCAAGTTGATCTATGGTGTCCTCGAGATTGTCTTTGACAGTAATTTTTGAGACTGAACTTATTCCCTTAGCTTTTAGAGCAGCCGCAATTACGGAGCTGTTGCTTTCATAAATCTGACCCTCTTTAAGTTCTTTTCCGGCTTCTACTAACTCATTTCCAGTAACAACAACAGCAGCCTTCAACTCTTTAACAACTTCTACTTCCTGTATTCCCAGGCTTTTGATAAGTCCGATGGAACTTGGATTGATTTGATGGCCCTTCGAA
>CAZLUY010000298.1:0-2493 GCA_964562785.1 uncultured Limnohabitans sp.
CTCCACGGATAATATCAATCGAACTGTTGCAAATGTCCGAAGCTACTTTTCCAAAGCGGGCGGATCACTTGGGACTTCAGGTTCTGTAAGCTTCATGTTTGACCGCAAAGCTGTCTTCCGTTTTAATGGAGAAGGTCATGATATGGAAGAATTAGAGCTTGAGCTGATTGATTTTGGTCTTGTTGAGATCGATGAAAACGAAGGCGAATTGTTTGTATACACTGAATTCGAGGATTTCGGATCTATGCAAAAAGGTTTAGAGGATAAAGGTATTGAAGTGATCAGTGCAGACTTTCAGCGATTCCCAACTTCATTAACTGAGCTTGATGAGGAGCAAGAAGAAATCATTAATAAGATGGTGGAAAAAATGGAGGAAGATGATGATGTAAACCATGTTTACACAAACATCGCTTAATCTCCATTCATGACATTTCCCAAGCGACAAAATCATCAGTCTCTTCATCGCCCGCTTATAGTGGTTGGAAGTCAAAATCCTGTGAAACTTCAATGCGTTGAGAATGCCTTCATGGAGGTGTTTGGTTCTGCATTTACCATTACAGGATTACAAGTAGCTTCAGGAGTGAGCGACCAGCCAATGAATTCTAAAGAGACCCTGATTGGAGCCAAAAACAGGGTGGGAAATAGTAAAAATTTATTGCCAGAAGCTGATTACTGGGTAGGAATTGAGGGAGGAATTGATCGCGACGATCAAGGAATGTATGCTTTCGCCTGGATCTGTATCACCGATAAAAATGGCTGTAACACCCAGGCTCAAACTGGTACATTTTATTTACCCGCTAAGGTATCCAAATTAATAGAAGGAGGAATGGAATTAGGACATGCTGACGACCAAGTGTTTGGCCAGAGCAACTCTAAGCAAAAAGGTGGCTCTGTCGGGTTATTGACCAAAGGGAAGATTTCGAGGGCAGAATACTACACTCCTGCAATAATTTTGGCTCTCATTCCGTATATAAATAAAGACCTGTACACGAGCTAATGGTCGAATCAAAGTTTTTTATAAATAGCCTGAAACTTTTCGTGTATAAGCGTTGAAATAATGGTAAAAAATGAGATATTGAATTAACGTAGACCCGAACAATCGAATTGAAAAAAGTTGCTTCAATCACCCTTTTGAAACAGCTGTTTTAATAAACCTCCTTAGGGAGGTTTATTTTTTTAATGGACTTAAGAAATTACTTAATGCCTTCCTCCAATCAGGGTCCGCATCCCACTCATTTCCTATATAAAGTTCATCTCGGACGAGGAGTTTGATGAAATACTTGACCACGACTCTGGTCTCCGACCCAGGGCGAGGCTCAAGTCCCATACTTTCCATTAAATCGGATTCCCTTCCCTCAACCTTACTCAATACAAATTGAATCCTTTCTGATATCAATTCCTGATTAGTTTTTGCCTCAGTCAACCATACATATTCAAAGGGATAACTAGAATTCAGAACGGACTCAAGGGTAGCTTTTTGGCTAGCCTGTTCCTGGAGTACATCAGCTTCACTCTTCCCATAAAGATCAAAGCGATAAAGACTAATAAGACTTTCCGTGGCAGAAGATCCTGCAATTGGCACTCCCGTCTTGAAAATCTCAAGATTAAGAGGATAATCCGGGAGATAGGTCAGTTGAGCGCTTGCGGCATCATCGAGGCTTTCGCCAAACTCCGGAACATCAATAACCAATAAATTCTGTGTTCGAACACCTTCACCGATGGCTGCCAAGGAAGATCGGACCTCTTCCAAGTCAGCTCCCTGAACACCATAGAGACTTGAAGATGGAATAATCTTGCCATCCCCGCTAAAAGGGCCCATATGAACGGATAATCCTCTTTTTGTCTGTGTGATGAAAATTATGTTCTTTATTTGTCGTGACTCAAATGCTTTTGCATAAGCCGCTTGCCTGTTTTCAGATAAGGCAATTGTCTCAAGCTCATAATAAGCCACTGGATCCGCACCTGCGTCAATCAATCCTGTATGAAGGCTATCTGCTAGCTGGTTCCATGTAAGGGTAGGTTTGCTAGCAGGATCCACTGAAATCATCACCACCGCCTTTCCATCAAAAAAGCTTTCAGGAAGTCCCCCTTGGGCCATTATTCCAAATGATATGGCAAGTGAAAGAAGAAGGGTGAAATAATATTTCATTGGGAGAAAAAAGTATTTTTACTCAGATAAGTAATTTTACAACTATTCTAACGAAAACCTCCGCTCAATATGCGCTTTTCTGGCAAAATCGCCACTTTCTGCCTGTTCTTCTTACTAGTCCAGAAACTTGATGCCCAAGAAATAGATGCCAAAAACCTAATGAGGCATTTGACATATTTGAGCTCTGACGAATTGGAGGGAAGGAAAACTCTCTCAAAAGGGAGCAAACTAGCCCAGGATTACATTCGTGAGGAATTCATAAGCTACGGATTGAATTCACACTACACTGATTTCAATCAAAGGTTCAGCTTCTTCAATAGGCGAGACCGAAAGGATTATAACGA
>CAZLUY010000299.1:0-13818 GCA_964562785.1 uncultured Limnohabitans sp.
CAATTGAAGAGAACAGGCTTCTTTGGTGGATCAGCACTGGACTAGCGATAGCCTTAGGTATCATGAGCAAGGTGGTAATGATCCTTCTTCCTGCTATGGCATTAGCTTTCGTTATTCTTTCTCCAATGAGAAAGAAATATCTGAAAGGTTACATTTTGATGGCCGGAGTAAGCCTTCTTGGCTTTATCCCTATGCTCATATGGAACTGGCAAAATGACTTCTATACATTCAAGCATCTGACGGCTTTAGGTGGAGGAGGAGGTAGTTCTGAGGGCTTTGATTTGCTCAAATCGTTGGGTCAGTTTGGAGCTTATTTGGGAGGTCAATTGGCGATCCTATCCATTTTTCTACTTCCCCTTTTCTGGGGCTGGTTCAAAAGCCTTCCTAAAAATCTGGACTCCAAGACACTATTTCTTCTTCTTGCTCCTTTGATGTCTTTTGGCGCTTTTGCTGTGCTGAGTTTTATGACGGACATTGAAGTGAACTGGCCTGTTTTTGCCTACACAGGAATAGCTATTGGCCTTGCCTCCTGGGCTGAAGATTCTAATGGTGCATGGGCTAAAGTGCGAAATTGGGGAATAGGACTAAGTATAGGTATTCCTCTTTTCTTTTTGTTACCAGATATTACTCTCCTCAAGAGTATCAGCCCTCTTGCCAAGGCAGAAAAGGGTGTTTTCCGTAGAAATTCGGCTTATGAGCCTTTGGCTGAAAGGCTAGTCGCTCTCTCCGACAGTCTAGGGGTTAAGG
The DNA here is from genome assembly GCA_964562785.1 of uncultured Limnohabitans sp. Lineage (GTDB taxonomy): Bacteria > Bacteroidota > Bacteroidia > Cytophagales > Cyclobacteriaceae > Algoriphagus. The sequence continues at coordinate 748 of CAZLUY010000299.1, forward strand.
ATCCATTTTACTTCTCCGAGACCTATCATATGGCATCAGAAATGTCCTTTTATCTTCCAGGTAATCCGCAGACTTTTATGATAAATATGGGGGCAAGAAAAAACCAATTTGATCTGTGGCCTGACATGAGTCAATTCCTTGGCCAAAAAAAGGTTGGTGTTTTTGTTAGTTGGAATTACCACTCTCCAGGTGAATATATGCAGTTTGAGAACCTGCTTTATGAAGAGAAATTCGAAATTCCTTTCAAGGGCCTTGAGCACAGAGTGGCTACAATACAGGTCTGGGAGAACCTGGAAGAATTCAGCCCATACATTCCTGAGTCTTTTTAGACTTATTCTCTTTCCAGCAAGTAATAGTTTTTGCCGTAGACCTGAAGCAAAGAATCAAACTCAGGTTTTCCAGCAGATAGAAGTAGGTCTGGGATATGTCTGGAAGCCCAGTTGGTGGAGATTATGGTTTTGCTAAAACCTTCCGTGTCCAAAGAGTCTAAATATCTATCCTCAAGAATCAATCGATCATAATTGGGAACCTCTTCCCTAAATTCATACCGAGGTAAGTCGACCAGATTGTAGTCTAGTCCCAAGCCAATTCTAAGCTTACTAGATGTGTGGAGATTTCCGACAAAGCCAATATTGCTTTCATTGGATAGATCAGTTTCCTCAGCGAATTCTTTCAGCTGTGCTCCTTGTTCCGGCAGAGAAATCTGGAACGTAGAAATTGAGGCTAAAAAGAATAGTGAAAGAATAGAATAGGAAATCCCCTTTGCCAGTTTTTGACCACTGAGGAATAGTCTCCCCAAGTAAACTAGAATGGCCAAGGCCAATCCTATCTGAAGCCAAATCCATCCTCCATCTCCTAGAGAGATGTTGAGATAAATCCCAAAAAGAAGAATAATGATGTTTAGGCTTAGCAGCCCACCAAGGGTCCATTTCTGGGTTTTGATTTTTTGCAGAAAGCCATTCTTTATTAGGATCCAAGAAAGGCCAATTCCTGCCATTGGGATTACCGGGAGCAGATATCTCTCATAGAATTTGCTGGTAAGCGCCGACATTCCCAAAATCCCTAGCACCCATAAGGCGATAAAAGACAATGCAGCTTTTTCGGAGTTTGATGCTTCGCTCCAGGACTTTTTGATTCTTTGGAAGCCAAAGAAAAACCATGGAAAGAAACCAACCACCATTAGCAGGAGAGCAATTCCGCCATTGCTCAAGATTAATCCGAAACGTGATCCAACTCTGGTTCCCACCTGATCATAAAGGAATGAATCCAGGTAGGTTGCTCCATGGATCTGATACATGGCGACAAACCAAAAAACAGCTACGACTAAACTCACCAAAATGGCTGGGAGATTGAATACTTTCTTGAAGCTGACTCTTTGCCAGGGGTTAAATAGAAGGAAGACTACGCCAATTCCACCAAGTGCTGCAGCAGGAAGACCTTTAGCTTCAAAAGCCAAAGCCAGACCCAGATAAAGCATCCAGGCGAATTTCTTTGGAGTGGTATTTCCATGGCGTAGATAGCCTGCAAAGCCTAAACCTGCTAGAGTCATGGTCATGGCAAGCAAAACATCAGGTATGGAGCGAGTCGCACTAAAAATCAGAATAGGATGCGAGGCTACAATCAAGGCTGTCAGTCCTGCGATTTTTTTATCCTCGAAAATTTCTTTCGCGGCAGCAAAGGCAAGTCCAATTGTAGCTGCACCGGATAGCCAAAAGAAAAATCTCGAAGCAAGGGGTGTAATTCCAAATATCTTGTAGCCTGCTAAGACTGCCCAATAACTAAGGATGGGTTTTTTGAATCTGAGTTCACCGGATCCTAAATAGGTGGTGAGATAATCCCCATTCTGCATCATCTTCAAGGCAGCATCCGAGTAGTACATTTCGTCCGGATAATGCATATGAAAGTTCAAGGCAAAAGGGCCTACCAGGCCGAGGAATACGGCCATCACTATCCATGGATTTATGTTCAGCTCAGTCTGAATCATTGGGCAAAGATAATCTGATTCGATTTTTCACAACCAAATATCATTCGGTTTCCTTAGGAGTTGAGTGGCTTTTTTTGTCTCAGGATTTATTTGACGTATTTTTGACCAAATTTTATCTCATGAGCCAGCCAAAATTATCAGTTGTCATCACAGTATACAACGAAGAAGACAATATCAAGCCTCTTCTGGAACAGGTCTATGCAGCATTAAGTGAAATTGACTATGAAGTAATCCTCATTGAGGATGGCTCCACAGATAAGACAGTGGCTGAGGTAAAGAAGTACGCAAACTCACGTACCAAGCTTATCATTTTCAATAGAAACCGGGGACAGACTACTGCGCTAGCTGCAGGAATCGACCAGGCTCGGGGTGAGTACATCGCTACTATGGATGGTGATCTTCAGAATGACCCTTCTGATTTACCGATGATGCTCAACAAGGCGATTGACGAAGAATGGGATGTGGTCGCAGGCCGAAGAGCTAACCGAAAGGATGGCTTCGTTCTGAGAAAGATCCCTAGCAAAATTGCGAATTGGGTAATTAGAAATACCACCAAGGTCTATTTGAAAGATTATGGCTGTACCCTCAGAGTTTATAAGGCTGAAATTGCCCAAAATATGGGGCTTTATGGTGAGCTTCATCGTTTTATTCCTGTCCTGGCGAAAGAAGAAGGGGCAAGGATGACCGAGGTAGATGTGAAGCATCACCCAAGGATTCATGGTGAGTCAAAATACGGATTGAGCAGAACCTTCAAGGTGATGTCAGATCTGATTCTGATGCTCTTTTTCCAGAAGTACTTTCAACGCCCTATTCATTTATTCGGTGGAATAGGTATCGTATCTTTTTTGATTGGATCTGCTATTAGTTTCTATCTCTTGATCCTCAAATTACTTGGCGAAGATATCTGGGGAAGACCTTTGATGATTCTCGGGTTCATTCTGATCTTAGGTGGAATTCAGTTGATAACCACAGGAATAATCGCTGAGATTATTGTTAGAACCTACTTCGAGTCTCAGGACAAGAAGCCCTATAAGATCAAAAGTATTTTCGTCGGCGAGAAGGATGCAGATGTGTCTGCTCCAGCCCTTGATACAGCTCAGACTACCGAAGAGGAGTGAGTAAATCCAAATTAGGTTTAAGTAAAAAGTTAAAAACGGCCCTGAAGATTGTTCTTACAGGGCTTGCCCTCTATCTCGTTTTTCGAAAGATAGATACCCAACAATTACTCGAGCTGGTTAAAACGCTTAGCTGGTTCTGGCTAATCCCTGCGATTCTCTTATTTATTCTGAGTAAGATTGCCACTGCGATCAGGTTAAACCTTTATTTCAAGAATATTGGGCTGCACCTTGCGGAGAAAACCAACTGGAGATTGTACCTCATCGGGATGTTTTATAACCTCTTCCTTCCTGGAGGAATAGGAGGTGATGGATACAAGGTGTATTTGCTCAACAAACAATTCAAGACCCCGGTCAAAAAACTTGTTCAGTCCGCTTTGCTGGATCGTCTTGGAGGGTTGGTAGCCATCGTTTTTCTAATGTTTGGGCTATTTCTTTTGGTAGATATTGACCTGGACTTTTTGGATTCCGGCCTGTGGAATACTTTGATGATTCTAGGGCTAGTCTTGACAATTCCCAGCTTTTGGCTGGTTCAGAAATTTCTATTTAAAGATTATTTGCCCTCTTTTTGGCCAGCAAATCTTTGGTCATTTCTTGGGCAGATCGCTCAGTTAATTTGTGCCTGGTTTATTTTGATGGCTTTAGGAATTGATGAAAAGATTCTGGCCTATCAGCTGGTGTTTTTGCTTTCTTCAATTGTTGCAGTTTTACCTTTGACCATCGGAGGTGTGGGAGCAAGAGAATTGGTTTTTGTTTATGCACATACCTATGCGGGTATTGAAGAAACCGCTGCTGTGGCTTTTAGTCTGATCTTCTTTTTGATCACAGCTTTGGTGTCCTTAACCGGAGCTTTTGTGAAAGTTGAATTTCCAGAGGCTGAATGATCCTTTATTATTTACTTTTGAGAAAAATTTCCTCATGACCCGATCCGAGCTTTTCGCCCAAATACAGAAAAAGTCATCCTTCCTTTGTGTAGGTCTTGACCCTGATCTGAATAAGATTCCTTCCCATCTGCTAAGTGAGCCTGATCCGATCTTTTCATTCTGTCGTGAGATCATTGAGGAGACTGCAGATTATGCCGTGGCTTACAAACCGAATATTGCCTTTTTTGAGGCTTTAGGTGCTAAGGGATGGGAGACGCTGGCCAAGGTGGAAGAGTTAATCCCGAAGGACATATTTACAGTCGCTGATGCGAAGCGAGGAGATATTGGGAACACATCAAAGCTCTATGCAAAAGCCTTTTTTGAGACCATGAATTTTGACTCTATCACAGTAGCACCTTACATGGGAAAGGATTCAGTTTCTCCATTTCTTGAGTTTGACAACAAATGGGTAATTCTATTGGCTTTAACCTCTAATGCTGGATCCTCCGACTTTCAATTGATTAAGGACGATTCTGGTCAACCACTTTATAAGTCTGTTTTGGCGAAAAGTCAGGAATGGGGAAGCCCTGAGAACCTGATGTATGTGGTGGGTGCAACAAGAGGCGAGTTGATTGGGGAAGTAAGAAAAGCGGCGCCTGATCATTTCTTTTTGGTTCCTGGTGTGGGAGCTCAGGGAGGTAGCTTGTCTGAGGTTGCTAAGTATGGGATGAATTCTACCTGTGGACTTTTAGTGAACTCAAGTCGCGGAATCATTTATGCCTCCGCCGAGAAGGATTTTGCCAAAGCCTCAAGGGCAGAAGCAATGAAACTTCAGGAGCAGATGGCAGGCCTTCTTGATACGTATTTGTAGGTATTCGCCTATATCTAAGAATTTCGTTAAATTCCATATACTTTTTGATATGAACCTTTTATGGAATTTCGCGAGGATTTTTTGCAGCTCGTATGGAAGTATCAATACTTTGATAAGAAGAGCTTATGCACTACAAATGGTCAAAGTCTCAGCATTGAGAAGACAGGTTTTCACAACCATGCTGAAGGTCCAGACTTTCATGAGTCTGAGATTACACTAGATGGAGTCAAGCTCTATGGACATGTAGAGATACACAAAAAAGCCAGCCACTGGAAGCAACATACCCACGATGCTGATACGGCATACAATTCTGTAATCCTGCATGTGGTGTGGGAAAATGATAAGCCTGCTTTGAGAAATGATGGGACAGAAATGCCAACTCTTGAGCTAAAGGGGCTTATCTATCTGGACGTCTGGAGAAGGTATCAAAAGCGCCTGGATTTTTCGAAGAAGCTCACCTGCGCCTATGGACTAAAGACTATTCCAGAAATCATCAAGTTTTCCACTTTGGAGAAATCTCTGGTGGAAAGATTACAGGAAAAATCTGACAAAGTTTTACAAATCCTTGAAGCCACGAACTCTGATTGGGAAGAGACGGCCTATCGATGGCTGTTCAGCAGTTTTGGATTCAAGGTAAATACAGAGGCCATGCTTGAACTGGCATCCAAAGTCCCTTATAAGGTTTTGAAAAAGCACAGGGAGCAGCTACCCGCTCTTGAGGCAATGCTTTTTGGGCAAGCCGGCTTACTTCCAGAAGAGACATCAGAACCATATCCCAAGCATCTGAAAAAGGAGTATGAGTTTTATCATAAAAAGTATGGCTGGTCCTTGCCATTGAGTAGACCTCAATGGCAATTTTCTAAGGTGCGTCCAGGAAATTTTCCTACCATTAGAATAGCTCAATTGGCGGCCATTCTTTCTAAATCTCCTGACTTGATGGAAGTAATTTTTGAGGATCCCAAGGGTTTCTCAGGTTTCAAGTCCATATTCCAGATTGAACCGAGCGACTATTGGAAATTCCATTATTCTTTCCAAAGTGAAAGCAAGAGAATACCTTCCAGAGGTATCTCTAACACCGTTTTACAGTTGCTAATGATCAATTTTGTTATACCACTTTGGTTCGCTTATGGCAGATATTTTGATCAGCCGGATTGGAAGGAAAGATGCTTCGATCTATTGCAAGGGATTTCGCCTGAGTCTAATCACATCATTCGAATTTTTAAGGATGAAGATTGGGTAGCAGAGAACAGTTTTGACACACAAGGAATGATAGGTTTATACAAAAATTACTGCTTGCCCAAAAGGTGTTTGCAATGCAAAATTGCTCAGAGTCTACTTAAATCAGATTAGAAGGATTTTTGTCTAAGGCTCTAATTTCCCGTACTTTTGCACCTCAATTTAGAAGCTATGGAAAATCCGGTAATCATATTTGGGGCAAAAGGTATCGCCCACCCAGCATTAGAAATATTCAATAGCAATCAGGTAGTGGTTTATGGATTGCTTGATGAGGATGAAACATTGCACGGATCTGAGATTAACACTGTAGGAGTCCTTGGAAACCCAGAGGATGATGGTTTTCTAAAGCTTATCGGAAGGAAGGCTGAGGCTTTTGTGGCAGTGGATGATCCAAAGTACAGGAAGTTCTTGGTGAAGCTTCTGAATGAACGTAGAAAGGTTCAGCCAGTCAATGCCATTCATGAGATGGCGAATATTTCCACAGATGCCTCTATTGGTCACGGAAACTTCATCAATGCTCGGGTGAATATTGGCGCAGGTGCAGAGATGGGAAGCCATTGCATTTTTCACACCGCAGCTATTGTTGATCACAATGTAAAAGGAGGAGATTTTGTGCAAATAGGAGCTGGATCTATTATCAATTCTGAGGTTGAGATTGGAGAGGGAGCTTTTATTGGCTCTGGAGTGACTGTAGTGTCTGGGGTGAAGATTGGCAAAAGTGCCAGAATTGGTGCTGGCTCTGTGGTTATCGCGGATGTGGAAGAAGATCAAACTGTCTTCGGAAACCCTGCGGCGCCAGTCAAATAAGTTGGCTTGTAAGTAATCCGTTTTCCTTTTGAAATCGGAATTTTAAATTTGTATAACATAAATCAAATAACACCCTGCCGAAACAGGGCTTTAGTTATGGAAAATCAAGACTATCAAATCTTGCTGTATTATTGTTACGCGACCATTGAGGATGCAGAGCAATATCGCGAACAGCACCACTTATTCTGTATTCAGAACAACATCCGAGGAAGGATAATTATCTCGGATGAGGGCTTAAACGGTACCGTTTCTGGCCTAAAAGAGGACACGGAGAAATACATGGAATATGTACTTTCTGACCCTCGATTCTCAAAGACTGAGTTTAAGATTGACGCGAGTGATCAGCATGCATTCACGAAGATTCATGTTCGATATAAGCCAGAGATCGTTCATAGTTCACTTAGGCACCTTGACCCAAATGAAAAAACCGGGAAGCACCTGGAGCCTGAAGAATTTAGAAAAATGAAGGATCAGGAGAATGTGGTAGTCCTCGACGTGAGATCTAATTACGAACATGAGCTTGGGCATTTTAAAAACGCTTTAACTCTGGATATCGACAACTTCCGAGACTTCCCTGAGAAGGTGAAGGAGCTTGATCATTTGAAAGGTAAAAAGGTATTGACTTACTGTACCGGAGGAATCAAATGTGAGAAAGCATCAGCCTATTTGCTTGAGCAAGGTTTTGAAGATGTATACCAGCTTCACGGAGGAATTATCAAGTACGGAAAAGAAGCACAGGGAGAAGATTTTGAGGGAAAATGCTACGTGTTTGATAACCGTATTGCAGTGGATGTGAATTCCGTTAATCCAAGCATAGTTTCCAAATGTCATGTCTGTGAAAAGCCAAGTGATCGCATGGTTAATTGTGCGAATCCGACTTGCAATATCCATGTGGCTATCTGTGAATCCTGTGCGGATGAATTAGAAGGCGCATGCTCTCCAGAATGCAAGGATCACCCTGAGAAAAGACCATACGATGGTACTGGCTACTATCAAAAGGAGTCCAATGGTTATAACCCCTACAAAGGCTGGAAAAGAGAAACCGTAAAGGATTAACATTCTAAGCAAATGAATAGAATCCCCGAATCTGAATTGGTTCTGAATGAAGATGGAAGTGTTTATCACCTTCATCTTCTTCCTGATCAGATTGGGGATTTGATTTTTACGGTTGGCGACCCAGATCGGGTATCAGTAGTCTCCAAGCATTTTGATTCCATAGATTTCCAAACTTCTAAGAGAGAGTTTGTCACTCATACTGGGAGAATAGGAGAAAGGTCTGTCTCTGCAATGAGTACAGGAATGGGGACCGACAATGTGGAAATTTTCATGAATGAGCTCGATGCTCTGGTGAATGTTGACTTAAAAACTCGTTCTGTCAAAGAGGATTTATCCAAACTTCAAATCGTTCGACTTGGAACTTCTGGCGCTATTCAGCCAGATATATCTATCGGTAGTTTCTTAATTTCCGAGAAAGCGATCGGGATCGACACCATGATGAATTTTTATTGGGATTCTGAACGGGATAATAGTATCGCAATGGCCTTTGGTGATTTTTTGGAATTGGATTTTAGCCCCTATCAATCAGAAGCCTCTTTGGATCTTTTGTCCAAGACGGATAACTCATTCTTTAAAGGTATTACACTGACAGCTCCAGGATTCTACGGGCCTCAGGGTAGACAAATCAGGCTTTCTACCAAAGTGCAAGATCTCGCCCGAAAGATTCAGGAATTCGACTACCTAGGTCAACGGATCACCAACCTCGAAATGGAGACCGCTGGCTATTATGCTTTGGGACCACTCCTTGGGCATGAAGTGATTAGCGTAAATGCCATTCTCGCCAACCGGGCACTTGGGATATTTGATTCCAATCCATCTAAGACAGTGAACGCAATGATCGAAAAGGCTCTGACAATTTTCGTCTGAGAGAAGGATAAACAGGAAGATCTTGACTATTTTCCTGTATGAGTGAGCTTACCGATCAGTTGATTGCTAGCCTCCAGGATAAGTCTATTCCGGAGAAGGCTGCTTTTCTTCCAAAATTTTTCAAAACCGGCCCCGGGGAGTATGGGGAGGGAGATAAGTTCCTTGGCGTAATGGTCCCTGAGCAAAGGAAAGTCGCAAAAATGGTGGCCAAGGATATAAGCTACAAGGAGGTGGATTTGCTTCTGCAGAATCCATATCACGAGGTCAGGCTTTGTGCCTTGTTCACTTTGGTTTATAAGTACCAAAAGCTAAAGAATGAATCCGACCAAAAAGATTTGGTGGACTTCTACTTAGATCATGTAGACTATATCAATAACTGGGACCTTGTGGATACAACTTGTCACCCCATTTTGGGGCATTATTATTTCAAAAGAGATAAAAATCTGTTTTACGATTTTGCAAACAGTGGTCATCTCTGGAAACAGAGAATTGCCATGATCAGCTCTCTATATTGGATCAAACGTGGAGAGTTTAAGGATGCTCTCGCATTTGCAGAAATTCTCCGGGATCATCCACATGATCTTATGCACAAAGCGGTGGGATGGATGCTACGTGAAATTGGTAAAATGGATTATGAGGTGGAGTTTGATTTTTTGAAGAAGTATTATGCTCCTATGCCAAGGACCATGTTACGCTATGCTATTGAAAAATTCCCAGAGGATATAAGGCAGAATTTTCTTAAAGGCAGGATTTAATTACTCCTCAATACCTTCAAGCTCACTCAGCTCAAGCCAACTCAATTCAGCCTCTTCCAATTCCGAGTCGATTTCAGCAATTCGATTGGATAGTTTCATGAGTTCCTCATGATCCTCTATTCCCTCCGAAATTTTGGAAGTGATTTCACTTTTTTCTTTCTCGAGGTCTGAGATCTTTTCTGTTAAGGAATTAAACTCCTGCTTTTGCTTATAGGAAGCTTTTTGTGCAGAGCTCTCGGATTTCACTTTCTGAGGCTCTGATTTCTCCTTCTGCGTGGAGGATTTAGCAAGTTTGTTTTCTTCTTTCTGCCTTTCTCTCAAATCGGAATAATTGCCCGGGAAATCAGAAATCTTTCCTTCTCCTTCGAATACAAAGAGATGTTCCACCAGCCTATCCATAAAGTATCTGTCATGAGAAACAATGATTAGACAGCCTGGGAAATCGTCCAGAAATTCCTCAAGTGTGTTGAGGGTCATTATGTCCAAATCATTAGTGGGCTCATCCAGGATGAGAAAGTTTGGGCTTTTGATAAGAACCATCAAGAGTTGAAGTCGACGTTGCTCACCTCCGCTTAGTTTTTCTATCGGCGTGTGTTGCTGCTTAGGCGGAAAACCAAACTGATTTAGAAACTGGCTCACGGTAATAGTTTTTCCCTTATCTAACACTACTACTTCGGCCACCTCCTTTACAATGTCTATTAGCCTTTTGGATTCATCGAACCTGTCTTCCTCCTGCCTGTAATATCCAAATGCAGTAGTCGGGCCAATAGTGACAAGTCCCCTGTCCGGTGTAAGCTGGCCGGTGATCATGTTCAGGAAAGTAGTTTTTCCGGCACCATTAGGGCCGACGATTCCCACCCTGTCTTTTCGTTTGAAAATGTATTCAAAACCCTTAATCAGATTTTTGTCATCATAGGATTTTGAGATTTTGTCTATCTCAAGGATTTTCTTGCCAAGCCTCTGTGTGCTCACGTTGAGGTCTATATCTCGTTCTTCCCTTTTTTGAGAGGCCTTCTCCTTTGTTTCTTCAAAGGCATCAATCCTATATTTTGCTTTGGTGCCACGGGCTTTTGGTTGTCTCCTTATCCATTCCAGCTCTTTCTTGTAAAGGCTCTTGGCCTTTTCAATTTCCAGGTCTTCGATTTCCATTCGCTCGGCTTTCTTATCCAGGAAATAGGCATAATTCCCTTGATATCGATGAATGGACCCTTGGTCCAGCTCAAGAATTTCATTGGTTACTTTTTCCAAGAAATAGCGATCGTGGGTGACCATGAAAATGGAGAGGTTTGCCTTGGAGAGGTATTCTTCTAGCCATTCAATAGTTTCCAAGTCAAGATGATTGGTGGGTTCATCTAAAAGTAGAAGTTCTGGTTTTTCCAGAATGGCTTTGGCCAAGGCAACCCTTTTTCTTTGACCGCCACTTAAGTTTCCTACTGGAAGAGAGGTGTCGTGAAGTCCAAGTTTCCCGAGGACTTCCTTTACCTGGTACTCAAAATCCCAGGCCTCTGCCGCATCCATCCGCTCAAAAAGCTTGGTCATTTCCGAGGAGTTGTCAATACCTCTTTCAGAATCTAGCAAAGCCTTGTGATAAGCTTCAATTACTTGAATGACTTCACTATTGCTTTGATCAAAGATGGTTTGATAGATGGAGAGGTTAGAATCAAACACTGGGTTTTGATGCACATAGGCGACCTTAGCAGCTTGGTTCAACGCTACTTCACCAGTATCTGGAATTTCCAGACCCATTATGATTTTCATCAAGGTAGACTTTCCAGCTCCATTCACCCCTACGAGAGCAATTTTCTGACCTTGGTCAATGCCAAAGGAAATATTTGAAAAGAGCTTCCGCTCTCCGAAAGCTTTGCTCAGACTGTCTACCGAAAGGAAATTCATCTGGCAAAAGTAGGGAAAAGAGTGGCTATGTTTTATACCTTTCTATCAATCCTTATTTATTGAAATAGATGAAGACCTTAGATGACATACTGAAGCTGGGAGACCCTCGCCTTTATGAAACCAGTTCACCTGTTGAGCATCATGAATTACCCCTGGTCCATAAATGGGTTCAGGATCTCCATGAAGCCATGGAGGATATTCGAAAAACCTATGGTTTTGGGCGAGGAATTGCTGCCCCACAATTGGGAATAATGAAGCGCTTGTTTTATCTCAATTTGGATAAGCCCTATGTGATTATCAACCCTGAGTTAGGTGACCTAAGTGAGGAAAAGTTTGAGCTTTGGGATGATTGCATGAGTTTCCCGAATCTGTTGGTTAAAGTTTCCAGACACAAATCACTAACTCTTAGCTATTTGGATGAGAACTGGGAAAAGCAGGTAATACAGGCAGAAGGAGATATTTCAGAGCTGATTCAGCATGAGTATGATCATCTGGATGGTGTGCTTTGCACGATGAGAGCAATCGATGATAAAAGCCTCAAAATTCGCTAAGGATTAGCTTCTCAAAAGAAATCTATTTTTCCTTGGGATAATATTGCCAGATAGCCTTCAAGCTTAGCGTATTTTTTCTAATTTTGCCTCAATTTGGACTACAGTTAAAATCATCTTTTAATCGCCGCATTCCATGCCAAAAGATTCCCGCATCAAACACATATTACTTATCGGTTCCGGACCTATCGTTATTGGTCAGGCTTGTGAATTTGACTACTCAGGTTCCCAGGCTTCTAGAGCTCTTAGAGAAGAAGGAATTACAGTTACTCTGATCAATTCCAATCCGGCTACTATCATGACTGATCCGGTCACTGCAGACAATGTGTACTTGTTGCCCCTAGAGAAAAAGTCTATCGTACAAATTCTCAATGATCATCCTGACATCGACTGTGTACTTCCAACCATGGGAGGTCAGACAGCTTTGAATCTGGCAATTGACTGTGAGAAAGCTGGAATTTGGAATAAGTTCGATGTGCGAATGATCGGTGTTGACATCGATGCAATCGACACTGCCGAGAACCGTGAAAAGTTCAAGGAGCTGATGGAAGAAATCGGAGTTGGTGTTTGTAAAGGAGCTACTGCTACCTCATTCCTGCAGGGCAAGGAGATTGCCCAAGAAATTGGATTTCCACTAATCATCCGCGCATCCTATACGCTTGGTGGTGCTGGTGGTGCTTTTGTGGAGTCAGAAGAAGAATTTGAAAAAGCATTGAGTGCAGGTCTTCAGGCCTCACCAGTTCACGAAGTATTGATTGAGCAAAGTATCCTGGGCTGGAAAGAATATGAGCTCGAAGTGATGCGCGACAATATTGGCAACTTTATTGTGATTTGTTCGATCGAAAACTTCGACCCTATGGGTGTGCATACAGGAGACTCTATTACTGTAGCTCCAGCGATGACCCTGCCAGACACTGTATATCAGCATATGAGAAACCTGGCCATCAAAATGCTTGATGGTATTGGCCAATTTGCTGGTGGATGTAACGTGCAGTTTGCCGTACATCCCGAAACCGACGAGATCATAGGTATCGAAATCAACCCAAGGGTTTCTCGTTCTTCGGCGCTGGCATCCA
>CAZLUY010000300.1:0-15087 GCA_964562785.1 uncultured Limnohabitans sp.
TCGGCAAATCCGGCAGAAAGAACCTAAATCAGGAAAAGCAACTTATCCCAGGAATGACGATTCAAATGCTGCTGGAAGGTACTAATGAGCAGCATGCAAAAGAAATTGCAGATTTTCTAGGTTTTTATGCTTCAGAAATCGTCCCTGTCAGCTCATTTACACATGAAGGTCTCAAGCTATTGAGTACCAAAAAGAACTATCAAAAGATCATCCCATTATTCCTGAGCTTGTTTGAGACGGCTATTTTCCCAGAAGATTCTCTTGAAAAGAAGAAGAGGCAAAAAATAATTTCTCTGAAAATCGAAAAAGAAAAGACCTCAAGTCGAGCAAACCAGTTGTTTCGAAGTGCTCTTTTTGGAGGTGACCATCCTTTTGGATTTGACCCTTCAGAGAATCAGGTGAATCAAATCTCAAGAGATCAATTAGAAATGTACTATTCAAAATCTCTATGGGCTGATTTGGAAATATTCATATCAGGAGATTTTGAACCGAATGAGTTGTCAAGCCTACTTCAGGAACTACATCATCTCCCAAGAAGAAGTGCTGGATCACCAAGATTCGATACACCTGCCATTGAATCAACTTTGATCAATGAATCCAGAGAAGAATCTGTTCAGTCAAGTTTAAGGTTTGGTGGAAAGTCTATTCCGGTGAATGACCCTGATTACCTCAGTTTGAGTATGTTCAACCAGATACTTGGAGGGTTTTTTGGTAGTAGATTGATAAAAAATATTCGTGAGGATAAGGGTCACACTTATGGAATCTATTCCAGCCTACAATCCATTGATGAGCAACATTATTGGATGATAGGTGCAGAAATCCAAAAAGCGTTCAAAGCTGAAGTCATTGAGCAAATTCACTATGAGATTTATCAACTGCTTAGCCAGAAAGTGTCAAGGGAGGAAATAGAGAGTATCCGAAATTACTCCATTGGCAAAATGATCGCTCAATTCAGTAATTCTTTTGATTTTATGGATCGATTTAAATTCGTCCATCGAAATTCTTTGACAATGGAATACTATCAGGAGAAGTTAGACTTTCTCAAATCATGGAATGAAAATGACATTCTGGAAATGGGCCAGAAATACTTCTCTTCGAAAGTTCCAATTCAGATTACTGTTGGGTAGGCTTAAGTCGGGTGTACAACCAAGTGAAATCCCACCTCTTTTTGTACCAAAGCTTATAGAATGAAAACTTAAGGCCAGATAATCCGATTTCTTCACCCAGTTTGATCAACCCTTCGGCGGGATGGAAGTTGGCACTCCATAAGGCATGTTTCAGCTCATGAAGAACTCGAAAGGCTAGAGCTCTGTCCTCAGAAAGATGCGTATTCATTGCCTTTATTTTTCGGCAAACCTCCACCGTACTCGGTAGCATTTGAGACTTTCTGATTCTGTATTGTCCTGCTGACAAAGATCTTGCATGAGTTCTCTTCAATACACCCAAGTGATTGGAAAATGCCACTGCGTATTTCCTGGCAAGTCTGATTTGAATGTCAAAATCCTCATAACTTAATGAACCATCATAGCCACCCTCTTTTTGTAAAATTTTAGTGTTAAAAACTATGGTGGGGGAACATATATAGTTCTTCTTAATCAGTGTAACGTAAATATCTCCAAGGCCATCCATATCCTCAACAAGATCGCCCCCAGCATTTCTTTTATAAAAAGTGGAAACCTCCCCTTCCTCATTAAGTAGATAGGCATCGGAAAATACAAAAGCCGCGAAACTCACCCTTTTCAATCTTTTTACAGACTGAGAAAGATGCTCTGGATACAAAACATCATCTCCGGAAAGGTCAATCACATATGGGCTTTCTATTCTATGGAGAACCGAATTGAAGACTTTGCAGTAAGGCTTTTCTTCCTTATGGCTTATGACTTCTACAGATAGGGAGCCTGATTGATTAGCCGCCCACCTATTTATTCTATCTAAAGTATCATCCTGGCTACCATTATCGATTACAATAAGCTCCTTATTGTAGTGATCCTGCAAACGTACAGACTCAAGTGTCTCTTCAATCCACTCCTCATGGTTGTAAGCAATGCAAATAACAGTAACCCGATCCGAAACTCTCATAGTCAGACTTCACGACTCCATGTAATCTTATTGTTCTGATCATTGGAAAATCGTGATTTAAAGAATATCAGCTGATGATTGGCTTCTAACTCCTTGTCAGAAGAACCCAAATCTATAAAATTCAACTTTAAACTTGCAGCGAGGAGGAAAAGTTCATGAACCAAAATATCCCCACCATGCTTTATTTCACAACTTGGATCGATCGCTGATTTGAAGTAATATACTGAATCGGGGGTCAAAGAAACTGCCAGGGCTGCCCCCACAAGTCGACCATCCTTTCTTATAGAGATTTCAAAATACCGCTCTGGAAAAAGTGAAACTTGTTGAATTATAGCATTTTGATCTATGCTCTCGTCATAGCCACGACTTCTATTCCATTCTCTGATTTTCCCTAAGAATTCAAAATTTCTAATTGGAGCAAACTCACTCTTCAGGCCTTGTGATTTAGTCTTCTTAGCAATTTTTCCTCCCTTTTCCTTGACCCAATTTTTTATCTTTTTTTTCCCAATGTAAAATTGGTGATTAAGAATGCTATCTGCTCTAAAACCTGATTTGAAAAGTAAGTAGTCAATCATATCAGATTGCTCCTCATAAGGTCTAGGGGCTTGGGTAATCCTGAAATTATGGACTTTTTTTTCTTTCAAATCATGAAGTACGGCGTCCAAGAAATTTTGAATAGTTTCTGAATGGAGTGGTTCATGCACCCTGAAACCTCCGAAAGGCGATTGAGGTAAGGAAATAGCAGACTGTTCTTCAATGACCAAAGACAATGATGCTAACACTTTGTCCTTCTTTACCCACTGATACCAATTAAATCCTTCGGACCTTTCACTCAGGAAAGATTCCAAAGGAAAATGAAAGTCCTCTGGCGGTTTTTTAGTAATCAAAAGAGCATATCCTTTGTTGCTCATTTGACTGTGGCTTTGAAAGCTTGAAAATCCCTGATATAATTTTCTTCTGAAAAGGGCTCATTACAAAGTCCCAACAGGACTGAACCTGGCTTAAACCTGGTTTCGATCCAGTGCATTGGTGGTAGATACAATGCTTTTTTTGGGTCATCCAAGATAAATGCACTTTGTTTTCCTGAAGAATCAGTCACTATGATTTCAAGGGTTCCGGAAATAGCTACCACAACTTGGTTTTCACTCTTGTGTGCATGGTTACCCCTAGTCACACCTTCATCTACATCATGAACCCAAAAACATCTTTGAATACCTAATGGGAAAACTTCATTTTTTTCCCAGTAACTAAGCGTACCTTGATTCCCATGCCTACTTTGAATATCAAAAACAAACGGAATCTTCTGTTCAAATTGTTCTTTCTGTTCGATGGTGAGCATGATTTTAAAATTAAGACAATTAGAACTACTTAAAAGTTAGCTAAAGATTAATTTTAAGTTTCATTTCCAGTTTTACCATGCCCAAAGAATTCCCGACCAATAATAATTCAGATAGTTATAAAACCATAGGGAAGCAAGGCGAAGGCTTATTCAAGGATAGAAATAGCAAATTCTTCTATCGCTCATTCAAGGTCACTTCAGAGGCAGATGTAAAGGACCGGTTAGCTGAATTGAGAAAAGAGTTCTATGATGCAAGACACCATTGCTATGCCTATGTACTTGGTAAGAATCAAGAAAAATTCAGAGCCGTGGATGATGGAGAACCAGGTCATACAGCTGGAGACCCTATTCTAGGCCAAATCCGATCTCATGAACTCACCAATATTCTCATTGTCGTTGTTCGATACTTTGGTGGAACAAAGCTAGGCGTCTCAGGACTCATTAATGCCTATAAGACATCCGCTAAAGAGTGTATTGAAAATTCTGAAATAGTCACTGAATATGTGAAAACAGAACTTCGAATAAAATTTAGCTATCCCAAAATGAACGAGGTCATGTATCTGGTAAAAAAACATGATTTAGACATTCTCAGTCAGGAAATGCTATTGGATTGTGAGTTTCTTCTTTCCTTTCGTGAAAGCCTTACTTCGGAAGTGCTACCTGCTGTAAATGACATTGAAGGTTTGATTATCCTTAAGGATTAATCAACTCATCCAGATATCCTTGCTCCTTCAATTTGAGATAAATTTCAAGACAACCCCAGGCATCCGTAGCAGCATACCGCTTTTGCTTTTCAGTAAGGTTTTCTGCCTCCCAGTTAGAAACTTGTTCGGACTTCGAAATTCGGATACCAAGAACCATCGCACAGAGATTTCTTACTCCAACATTGTGGAAGCCCACCTTTTTGAGCTGATCATTTAAATCAAAAAAGGATTCCGGATAAAAGCTATCAGTTAGGCGCTTCAAACCCAAAATATCATCATGTACCGCAGCCCCAACTTTTATGATAGATTCTCTCTCGAGGACATTACGAATAGGTTCAGGGAAATCAATATGATTAAGTCGGAATAGAAACGCCTGCTTTAAGGTAGATAGCTGTAGTAAAGAAACTTCGTTCCTCTGACCTTTCTTAAATGTAGGTTTAGTCTCCGTATCGAAACCTATGACCTCCTGCTTTGATAGAAAGGAGGCAATATCCTCAATCTCATCATGATCATCTACTAAAAAAATTTCTCCCTCAAACTGACCTAGAGGAAGTTGATTCACTTCCTCCTTACTTATTTTCATTGGTATCATGCTGCCTCTACCTCCGTCTCTTTATACATTCTGATTCCCAGTTTTAAATACCCAAATAAAATAGTCATAAATGGGCTAATAATATTGAAAAAGCAATAAGGCGCATATGCTAATGTTGCTACACCTAAAACCGAAGCTTGCGTTGCTCCACAAGTATTCCAGGGTACCAATACCGAAGTAACTGTCGCTGAATCCTCTAAAGTTCTACTTAGGTTCTCGGGTTTTAACCCTCTTTTCTTGTAAACATCTGCATACATTCTTCCCGGTACAAGGATAGCGAGATATTGATCTGAAGTCGTAACATTAAAGAACATACAAGTAGCTGCTGTAGATGCGATCATCGAACCTACACTATGAACCTTTCTTATAACAGCCTCAGCTAGCACCCGTAGCATTCCAGTAACTTCCATTATACCACCAAATACCATAGCACAAACGATCAACCAAATGGTATTCAGCATACCCGACATTCCGCCAGTTATCAAAAGCTCATTCACCACATCGTTATTGGTCACAATAGATATCTCACCATACAATGCCATCATAATTGCCTTGAAGGATTGATAAGCAAAAGTTCCTTCCTCATTGGCTATAGTGGCGATAATTTCAGGTTGAAAGATCAATGCAAACACCCCACCCAAAATAGCACCGAAAAATAGTGCAGGTATCGCTGGGACCTTTCTCACTATCATCCCCAAGACCGCTAAGGGTACAAGAAATAACCAACCGGAAATATTGAACTTTTCTACAATGGCATCAGAGATAACACTAACATCATTCAACCCACCTTCAGTAGTATAATTCAAGCCAATAACTGCAAATATGATGAGTGTAATAACTATTGAAGGAATGGTCGTTCTGGCCATATATCGGATATGGGTAAACAGATCTGTACCTGCCATGGCCGGAGCAAGATTCGTAGTGTCTGAGAGAGGAGACATCTTATCTCCGAAATATGCTCCTGAAATTATGGCTCCCGCAATAATTCCTTCTTCAAAACCAAGGGCTTTTCCTATCCCAAGCAAGGCAACACCAACCGTAGCTACAGTGGTCCAGGAACTTCCAGTGGCTAAGGAAACTACGGCACTCACAAAACAGGCCGCAATCAAAAATATGGTGGGATTTAGAACCTTTAATCCATAATAAATCATCGCTGGAACTACCCCACTGAGCAGCCAGGTGCCCGCCAATGCACCAATCAAAAATAGAATGAGAATGCTTGACATAGCAGAGCTAATACTCTTAACGATCCCTTCTCTCAGAGTCAACCATTGATAATTAAGTCTATAGATCGAAACAGCCGCTGCAACAGCCGCTGCCAGAATTAAAACAATTTGGTTTGATCCGGATAATCCATCGGTTCCAAAAACCTGGATATTGATTACCAGAAGTATGATCAGGAAAATTAAGGGGATAAGGGCGTCAATGACCCGAGGGGGTCTAGTCATTCCTTCCATCAAGTAGATTTTGGTGAAATTATAAGCACCGAATCTAACGAAAAAATGTCAGATTATGCTTCACTAAGTAAGTCACTCAACTCCTTCCCCACTTGCCAGCCAATGGCTACCCCCATCCCTCCCAGGCGGACAGCGATTGAGGTTCTATCAGTTACAGATTCAATAATGGGTTTCTTGGTTTTCCCAAAGCCCATGATCCCTGTCCAGGTCATTTCCCAGTTGAGTTTATTCCCCGGGAAAATCACCTCCTCAGTCAGCTTTTCCAGATAGGACTTAATTAGGGGATTTACTTCAAATTCAGGACTCTCCTCTCCTTCAAAATCGACATTTCGTCCCCCACCAATCAAAAGCCTATCATCTATCTTCCTGAAATAGACGTAGCCTTTATCCATGTGAAATGATCCCTCCCATGGCGCGTTAAAATCTAACTTCTCAGAAAGCAATATTAATCCTCGGCCAGGTTTGACATCAAGTTGAGGGATTAATGATTGACTAAAGGCATTGGTACAAACGGCCAGCTTTTTTGCCTTGAAATCCAAATCTCTTCCTGAGGAATCTTTAGCAAAGGCCATAGCTTCATGGGCATCAATTCGATCAACGCTTAACCCTGTCAAAATCTTCACTCCACTTTCAACTGCCTTTGACCAAAGGCTTTTCATATACTTCCCTGGGTCAAGCTCTCCTTCATATTGATTTTTAACCACGCTAATTATCCTATCGGAAAACCTGAAACTTTTGTGGCTTTTGGATAGTGTGAAAACCGAATCTGGAAAAAGGGATCTCAGCTGATCGTTCACCCTATCAAGTGAATCTAATGCATCAATATTTGAGCTATCGAGTAACTCAAACCCTCCCGAAGGGATATAGTCAACGTTCACGTCACCAAATTCTTCTCGAATTCTGCAAAGACCTTCATACCTTCTTTGCACCAATCTAAGCATATCCTGCTCAGACATGTATTTCAAATCGTCCAATATTTCTGTCAAACTACCAAAGCAGGCAAAACCCGCATTCCTAGTACTCGCTCCTGTGGGAAAGACTCCTCTTTCTATTACCAAAACCTCCTTCTCTGGATGTATTTTTTTGTAATGTAGGGCCGTGGATAAACCCACAAACCCTGCTCCCACAATCAAAAGATCAGTTTTCAAAAAATGCTTTTTTTCCCAGTAGCTTAACATCCAGACTCTTCTAATTAATTATTGACAAGATTTAGTAATTTTAAAAACAATCCCCAATTAACCCTTAATCACATGCGAAAAATAGACGAACTTCTTACGGAATATGGATCTAGTCATCAAAATGCCACAAACAAGTTGATCCACTGGTTTTGTGTTCCCGCAATTTTCTTTAGCGTAGTGGGTTTGGTATATAGTATTCCTACAGGGCCTTTGCCTGACCTACTTCCCTTCCTTGGTGATTTTGCTAATTGGGCAACTATCAGTCTATTATTAGTATTGATTTATTATGTGACCCTCTCGGCTCCCTTAGCATTCGGAATGCTTTTTTTCTCTGCTCTTTGCCTGGCTCTGGCGAATTTCCTGGATTTGACCTTTCCTGGAAACCTTTGGATGATCAGTTTGGGAATCTTTGTTATAGCCTGGGTAATCCAATTTTATGGTCATAAAATCGAAGGAAAAAAGCCTTCATTCCTAAAGGACGTTCAATTTCTAATGATTGGCCCAGCTTGGCTGATGCATTTCATTTATAAGAAAATTGGTCTCGCCTACTGATTAATTTCTTTAGATAGCTTCCTAAGCTCTTCGAGAGCTTTCTGGTTTTTAGGGCTATTTATATTATTCAAGATTGAATTTTTTTCCTGGGCGGTCAATCTCCAATTGAGTGAAGCACGCTGAAGGTTCTGCTGATTCTGTACCCGTACAGCTTCTTCCATGTCTTTCGGATTATATTCAAATTCAATCCGATCGACTGTAAAAGGCATGCTTTCATTCATGTAATGATAAAGCACCTCATTTTGAATGGTCTGAATATTGTCCCAGTTAGAATAGATATTCCTTAGGGGCGTGAAAAGCTTCTTGGCAATTTTTGGAGGCAAGGTTTCTGGAATCTCCTCTGATTTCTCAGAATCCCTGATCGTGATCAGTACTACTCCTGAAGTATTCTCAGAAATCCACTTTTGAAATACATATGTGAACCTCAAAGCATCCTGAACTCCAAAATTGTCGGACAAACCCGTATCCATGGTTTCCATCACAGGATTTGAAGGAAGCTCCACATTTGGAGAAATAAACGGAAAAGTAGCTGACATTCTCAAGGCAGTAAGAAATCTAAGATTTCCCGCATCATGCTTTGAAAAGAACCTCATAAAATCAATGCTTTGGGCTTTCTCACTATCACCGTCTAATCCTTGAATTGAGGTTCCCAAAAAACTCATAGAATGTGGTGACATAACCAGTTTCCTACCATCATTTGTGATCAGGGAGCTGACTGGCAAAAGAGGTATTTCTCCAAGAGCTTCCGGCTCCTGATATGAAATCAGCGGCTTATCTAGTATTCCTTTGGTGTTTTCATTGAATTGTCGTTCAAAGGCAAAGCCTCTGTCCTTCAAATATGACCTTCCATTGTACTCAAAATATTGATTTCGAATTAGCAGGTCATTGACCAAAAGAGTGAAAATGATCGGATTCAAATTATCCATTGAAAGTTGATCCAAGAACTTTGAATCCAAAGGATCTACGGACGGGTCCCTCTTTGAACGCAAAAGGATCTCACGGAAAAAGGCGTGACCTAGTACACCACCCGAAGCCCCTGTCATCAATTCTATATTTTGGACTAACCTACCCTCATCCAACCCATAAATCTGTTGTAGAACATGAAACGTCCAAAGTGCCGATCTTTGGCCACCACCACTTGCTGATACAATCAAGAGTTTAGGGGCCACACTATCTGGAAATTGTTCTCTCCACTTACTAAGGATCGAGGAAATATTCTCTATATCCTTTCGAACAGTGTCCTGAACAAGAAGCTCGTCAAGTCTATCAAGGTTATACTCAGCTGGAACTATGTCATAGTTCATTCCATAAGCCTCATGAGGTCTATTTAAAAAGTCAAAATTGGAGAAGTAATTAATCGTGACCGCGAACACGACTATAGCAATGGTTGTCCAATCTTTTAACCAAAAACTGACAGCCCCAAAAACCATTAAGAGAATGGAGAACAGAATCATGACGCTCAATCCGGCCGGTAACTGAAATATTGGAACCTCTTTAAAAAATCCAAGGATCAAGACTATGGCTATTAAGAATAGCTGAATAAAGACAAGGTTCAAATGATTTTGATTGAACACCTTTAGGAGTTTAGCCGCTTCAAACCTTGAAATATCCTTCCTTACCTTTACCTTTTTTAAAGAAAGGCTTAGATAACTCTCGACCTTAATTGACGGTTTACGCAACTCTCGATACTGACTTAAGGCCTGAGAACGAGTCAATCGAACACGTCTTAGTCTTCGATCTACAGTTCCTGCGAAAAGGACGAAAAATCCTTTATTGGTCAAAGAAAAGTAGCCAGAGATCAAGGTATAAGTGATCAGACTACCCATCACAAATGCAAAGAAAAACCAGAAAATAGTAATACCAGGTATCTCTGCATTACTACTTTGGAACTGAATGAAACTCCAAGTATAGGTTAAATAAAAAATCGTCGGGATAATGGAGTTGTTGAGAGAAAAGTGAATAAATGGCCGGTCCAAAATGGCTAAAAAAGGAAATTTTCTACCATCAAGAATATAGGTGGTCATATGGAATGCCATGGTCAAAATGGCCACGCCAATTCCCATTAGAAAAAAACTGATCCAAGAGACCTCATGAAGATACTCTGGATCTAAAAAAAGAAAAGGGATTCCAAGAGTGACACCGAATGACTGCAAAATCACTCCAAAGAGCACAACCCACACAAGGATTAAAGGTAGGTTTTTCTGAAAATGGAGTAATAGCAATTGAACCGGGAAGCTTCTCCACAAATTCCTCAACATACGATACCAGTAACTTAATTTTTAGATAAAATACGAAAATCAACGAAAAAATAATCCACTAATAGAATTTGAAAAATCGAGTTAAAATTCAGCATTTTACATTTGACCTTCTTTGGATATGGCCTACCTTCGTGAGCTAAAATTTCGCGTCTATGAGAACCTGGTTTTTGTGTAAAGTGAAGTATGCCAAGGAAAATGAAGAAGGCCTACTTAAAAATATATCCGAGCAATATTTGGTGGATGCCGTTTCCTTTACGGAAGCTGAGGCGACGATTTTCGATAGGCTTGGATCACAAATCAGAGGTGATTTCCAAGTGACCAGTTTGAGTAAAAGTAACATCGTTGACGTGTTCTTCTATGATGATGCGGATACCTGGCACAAGTGTAAGGTTTCATACCTGGTAACTGATGCTGACTCTGGCAAAGAGAAAAAGGTGAATCAATTTATGTTGGTGACCGCAACTGATGTAAAATCAGCCTATGATAAAATTCAAGAAAGCTTGAGTAGTATGTTAGTAAGCTTCAGAGTTCCTGACGTAGTTGAAAGCCCAATTGTGGACGTTTTCCCATATGACAAAGAGTTAGAAAGCGAGCCCCTTCCAGAAGGCAATTTCAGACCTCTAAATGAGGTCGAGGAAGAACAAGAATAAAAAATGAAGCCGATCAAAAATTGATCGGCTTTTTTTTCCTATTGGCCTTCTTCAGCCGGTTCGACTGAGGCTATTTCATACATGTTTTTACCATCAACTTGAACTGGAAGGTAATAGGTGTCACCAATTTTTACGTAGGTCTCATCACCCACCTTTACTTCTTCGCCTCCATCAGGTAGAGCATCAACAACTGCACCTGCAGGAGGTGGGACTACAGTATAGCCACCGTCTGTCTTTTCATAATAGGTGTTACCATAGTAATAATTATTAACCGTTGGACTCACCTCGACTTCTTTGGAATCATCTGGTATAACCTTAACTGTTGCTCCCTGTGGTGCCTCCACCACCACGTAGCCATCTCCTTCTTCCACATAAAACACCCCTTCATCGTATTGATATTCCTGATTATCTACTGACACAATTATGGCTGTGACAGCTAAAGTAGCTACAAAGAAGCCCCACGGATGCCAGGCTGGTCCCCAGTAGTATGGTCTATAAGGGTGATAATAGTATGGCCTAAAACATGAGAAACCAAAGCCCCCATAATAGAAAGGTGGACGAGGATAAGGTCTATAAGGTGGCCTGTACGCCACATTGTTGACATTCCTCACATTGATATTCACATTTCGACTATTATCGACGATGATGTTATTGTTATTACCTCGATTCCCAGAATTGTTTCGTCTGTTTCCTGAGTTAATATTATCCCGACTTCTATCTGCTGTACCTGCACCGCCCCTCTTTCCATCCATTGAAGAAACTCTTCCTTGGGCGTTTGACTTCTTTGTTACCCTGTTAGAACCTCCGTTAATGGTATTTCTTGAACTCGAGTTCTTAGGTCTGGTTGTCGTATTCCTGGAATTACTAGGCCTAGAGCTTGGTCTGCTCATTTGACTTCGAGAAGGACTTGGTCTTGAGGTTGTCGGTCTTGATGTAGCTGGACGAACTCCACCTCTACCTCCACCTCTCATTCGTTGAGCTTCAGCGAAATCAGTAATAAAAATCATCAGGACTACTCCAACTCCCAGAAATATAAATTTAGTACTTTTCATTGCTTCAAAATTCAAGTTTTTAATTTCTACTCATCCAAGTAATTTGCTCCGACGAGGGAGGCGGGTCAAATTCAAAAATACTTGCAGGATAGACCATATTTATTTCCCAGTCTGAAAATTGAACCTCGTATTGGGGTGAGAATGGTTGATCCAGATAGGTTAGTAAAATCTTTTCGGGAAGCAGATAGATATCATTACTTATCCAAAATTGTACTGATATCGTCTCATTGCTTGCCACAATATGGAAAACTTGCTTCCCATTTAGGTTTACTAAACCTATGAATTGCATGTAATCCATATTCTCAGCCAAGTCTTGAGAAAAGCTTGGATAAAATATGTCCGCCGTCGTAAACTCGATACCGAACTCCGTATATAGCCAATCCATTGTTTCAATCAAATTATCGGGGGCATCAGCAATCGCATAACGATTATTATCTAAAGAATAGAAAAAGACTTGCTCACCATTGTATTTATATATCTCGCTTCGTTTCTCGCCGAAAAACCTTGAAATAAACTTATTCGGTCCGGCAATCTTGATGTTGTTTTTCGAAAATTGCTTGATATTCAAATCATTTGAAAAAGCTATATCCCTTGAAACGTTGGAGGTAAACCCAACTGAGTTTAAGTCGCCAAGGACCAAACTCATATTATCCAAAATGGTCAATGCAGCCGTGTCGATTTTGGCCTCCTGAGCCTCCGCTGTGAAGAGCATCAAAGCTGTGGATAGAAAACATGATAGTCTTTTAATCATTTGCTAAAAGTTAGTTGCTAAGAAATCTACTTAATTCAGTCCATATTATTCACCATTTTATTCAATTAATTGAATTAGGCTGATTGTCAATAATAAAGGAAATTAGATCTTCTAGGCTTATATCTGCACGTTGACAGGCATCGGAAATATCCTCACGGCTAACCTGGGCAGCAAAAGTCTTATCCTTCAATCTTTTTTTAACGCCCTTCACCTGCATTCCATCGTAACCTGTCGGCCGCATCAAAGAATAGGCATGAGTCAAACCGCTTAACTCATCAAATGCATAGAGCATTTTATCCATGGCTGTTTCAGGTTCTACTCCAAAGTATCTGGGACCATGAGAAGCAATGGCATGTATGATCTCCGGATCAATCTGCCTCCTTTCCAATTCTTCAATAATTAGTCGGCAATGCGACTCAGGGTTTTTGTCCCAATCAGCATCATGAAGTAATCCCGCTAAATACCATTTATGTTGATCTTCACCATCCATTCCTTCATTTGCAGCCCAAGCCTTCATCAAAGAGCCAACCTGGTACATGTGTAAGATCAATTTCTCGTTTGAAACCCAATCTTTCAATAAGTCCATGGCTTCAGTTTCAGTGAGGACATTCCCTGCATTTTCAGGGTTTCCAAAAGACTGTCGATTTAAATGTAAATTCATTTCAAATATGTTTTTTTGTATTTGATATTTTATTTTTTGTAATTTATTATCTTTGAGACAAACTTATCACCCAGATATGATTGACTATGATGCCTTAACAATCCTCAGCCAAATGGCCGTGACCTCGGAGTATTTTCTCCAGGCGACCATTGACAAGCAGGGTAAGGTTATTGCCTCAGATTCGGGAATAGGTCCTATTCCTACTCTTTTCGACGAAAATGAGACTCCACTGACATTCGCTGAATGCTTTCTTGCATCCGATTGGTCAAAGTATGAAAATCAAAGAATAAAAGCGTGGAGAAATTCTCAGCAATCATTCCATGTGGAATTACAAAAAGTAGTTTATCCGGAGGGCGACACTATTCCTAGTAGATGGGAATTCTTCTTTTTGACAAAGGAAGTAGGTACATGTCTAGGAATAGGACATCCGATTCTAGACAAGAAGCCCTACGACATGCAATTCGGTGATTATTTTGACAGTTCGGGTCAGGACAACAGCGAAGTGCTCAATAGCCTATTAGAAGACCGATTACTGGGTTTCTGGGAGTTTGATTATCATAAATCAATAAATTCCATGTCTCAGGGTTTAGCTCAAATGCTTGGATATAAGTCCGATGAGCTCAAGTCCGCAAATGTGACCTGGGCAAAGCACATCCATCCGGATGACTCCGCTCCATTAATGCGTCGTATCACTGGACATTTTAAAACTACGGGGACCTCTCCTTTTAAGGCTGAGTTTCGAATGATCAGTAAAGGGAATCACTTGAGATGGGTTTACTGTTTTGGAAAAACCATTGAATGGGATGAATCAGGTCACCCTTCAAAATTGCAGGGATGTATCATAGATATTACTGAGAAAAAGAAACAAGAGCTCTGGATGCAAGAGCATCAACATTTCTTAAAGAAGCTTGTTTTTGATCAGTCACATTCGATCCGATCAAAAGTGGCTAATATTTCTGGCTTGTTAGAAATTGCAGAGATCGAAGAAGATCAGGAAGAAATCAAACGACTGATCAAAGTACTAAAGAATGAAGCCAAGACTTTAGATTCCATCCTTCAAAAAAGCATCCGTCAAAGCGTGGAAAAGAACAATTCGATCAAGGATCAAAACCTGAAGACTCACCCAATCTAAAGTTTCCTAATTTTCCATTTTGATTTTAAGTAGCCCCAAATCACTTTGGGGCTCATCCCTTTTTTCCTCTCGAAGCCTCAAGCATATCCCACATTTCCTGAGGAATCTTATCCAGATTGTTGAACTCTCCAGCCCCCATAAGCCACTCACCCCCATCAATGGTTACCACTTCACCATTGACATAAGCAGAAAAATCTGAAACCAGATAAGCGGCCAGATTGGCTAGTTCCTGATGCTCACCCACTCTACCTACAGGCACTTTTTTGGCTGGATCAAATTTCTTTACAAGATCCCCTGGCAAAAGACGGCTCCAGGCACCCTCTGTTGGAAAAGGTCCGGGTGCAATGGCATTGCTGCGTATTCCATATTTCGCCTATTATACGGAAAGTGAACGTGTCATAGCAAGTACACCTGCCTTGGCAGCCGCAGAAGGAACAACATAGCCAGATCCCGTCCAGGCATAAGTAGTTACAATGTTCAAAAATGTACCTGGGGTCTTTTTTGTTATCCAGTCCTTGCCTGCGGTAAGAGTAACTTGAGAAGTTCCTTTGAGTACTATATCTAATACCGTATTAAAAGCATTGGCTGAAAGTCGCTCTGTAGGGCTTATAAAATTGCCAGCCGCATTATTTAATACAACATGAATTTGTCCTAATTCAGCATTCGCATCCTCCCACATCTT
>CAZLUY010000301.1:0-8628 GCA_964562785.1 uncultured Limnohabitans sp.
CTAATAAGCAGAAGAACATGGCAACCTGCTCCTGCAACTTTTCCAAGCCATAAAAATGTGATCTCTCCAAAGCAGAAGAGCTATCTGTGAGCATGTGGTTAGTTTTCAGATTCTACTCAAAGATAGAAACATGAACCACGCTTTGAAATAAAAAGTAAGTATTTAAATAAAAAATTATACTATTTGTAGTATACGGTTTTTACTTCTGGCTGTGTAATGCAATCCGGTTTCCTTCAGAATCGATAAACACGCCCATGTATCCAATTTCAGGTGATATCTGTTGCTTGGGTATTTGCACAGTTCCACCTGCAGCCTCCACCTTAGACAATTCGATTTCACAATCTTCAGATGAGAAATAAATCAATGTACCAGCTGTAGAACTTGGCTCATAAAAATCCTTGTGGTAAACGAGACTTCCTCCTGCGCCTGGACTTTCTCCCCCATCTGATGGCAACCATGCCATAATGAATTCACCCATATCCTGTTTCTCGATTTTGCAATCGAATATCTTCTCGTAAAAAGTAATGGCTCGATCCAAGTCTTTGGTTGGAATCTCAAACCATGCAACATGTCTGGGTCTCATAAGGCTAAGTTTTGAGTTAGGTACGGATTAATTTGATTGGGTAGGTTTTACCCGCATTCCATTGACAGACATAGATGTTTTCATCTTGATCGATGCACACATCATGACAATGCTTAAAGATGGGCTCAGATTGAATCATCAATTGCAACTCACCATTCTTGTACTCTGGTGCGGTTCCACCTGGATTTGAAACTACCTTATTGTCCTGATCCAGGATAGTGACAAAACCAGAGTTATCCGTTTGATTTAAGTAGCGAAGTCTGGACCAACAAACACCTGCATACAAATGATCACCATGAATTACCGGTCTGCAAACATAGGCTCCAGGTAAAAATATGGTTTCCAGATAATTCCCTTCCAGAGAAAAACGCTTGAAAGAATTATGCCCACGGGATGTACACATCAAAGTAGGAGCTTTACCTCCTCGTTGATCTATGGCTATCCCGTGGGCGGTGCTGAATTGAGCGTCTTCATTTCCTGGTCCACCAAATTTCCTGATGAAGTTTCCTTCCTTATCATATTGGATAAAATATTGCGATCCATAACCATCGGCAACATATAAATCCCCGTTTGGCCCGACAGCTGTCTCGGTCGGCACCCATCCCATGTCATCAGAATAAATACCCTCCTTGACCGGATGAATGATTTCTGATACTACTGTACCATCCAAAGTCGTCTTAATTACCCGACCTCCATTATCAACAATCCACAAATACTCTGCATCCCCTTCATCTACCAAGGTCAAACCATGAGCACGGTCTAAGCCTAGTGTCCAGGTATCCAAAAGTTTACCTGACTGATCGTAGATTATCACATTGTTTTTAGCTTCGTCCGTAAGCATTATCATGCGGCCTTTTCTATCCATGACCATTTCATGGCAATTCAATACAGGGATCTTATCAGGATCGAGCATTCCCCATTCGGCGTCTACTTTGTATTGGAAATCTCCATGTCCGATTAGTGGTGCATTCTTTAAATCAATTGAAAAAGCTGGTGAAATACTCATAGCAAGTCCTAGGGTTGAGGTGGTTTTGAGAAAGTCTCTTCGAGAAGTCTTCATGTATAAAATCTGGTGTACACCAATTTACGGATTTCGCCATTAAGCCAAATACTTTTAGCTATTTTAGAAAGACATCCTAAATAACCATTGCACATGAAACGATTTACCCTATTTACTCTTGCCATGATTTCCGTGCTAAGTCTCCAGGCCCAGGAAATCGCCTTGCAGTTATACAGCCTTAGAAACGAACTCAAGGAGAACCCTGGAGAATACTTTGAAATGATACCAACATGGGGTATTCAGGCCCTGGAAGGAGGTGGTGGTTATGGATATTCCGATGCTGAGTTTGATGCAATGCTCAAAGAGAATGGAATGCGAATAATTGGTGTTGGGGCGGATTTTAATCAGCTTTCGCAGGATCTCACTCCCATCATTGAAAACGCGAAAAAGTTCGGAGCTGAATATGCTACCTGCTACTGGATTCCTCATGAAGAAGGTCCGATTTCAGAAGAAGAATTGATAGCTGCCACAGATCTATTTAATGAGGCTGGGGCAGCACTAGCCAAGGAGGGAATCACTTTGCTTTATCACCCTCATGGATACGAATTCACAGAAACTGACAAGGGTTTCATCATGGATTACATGTTTGAGAATGCTCAGAATTTCGCATTCAACATGGATGTCTTTTGGGTTCATCAGGGAGGGGGAGACCCTCTTCAATACATGAAAGATTATCCCGGAAAGTTTCCATTACTTCATATGAAGGATCGTGAAAAAGGAACCCCTGGATCAAAAGATGGCCGCGCCGATGTAGAAACAAACGTCGTACTTGGCAAGGGTGACCTTGATATCAAAGGGATTATTAAAGAGGCTAAAAAGCAAGGCACGAAATACCTGATTATTGAGGATGAAAGCTCAAGATCAGTGGCTCAAATCCCTCAAAGCGTCAAATACATCAAAAAGCAACTCAAATAAGATCGCCTTTAAGCCTAGGCAGGATCAAAGATTAGTGGGAAGAATTTTCCTTCAAGCTTTGATCCTTTTTTTATTGCTGGAACTCCATCAAGTAGGGGTTCATCCGTATCTGACACTGTTCCATCAGCAAAAACGTTAAGCACAAAGGCCTTCCTGGAACGATCAGAATAATTGGCAAAGCTTCCATGAACCAGAAGTGGATGGTGAAATGCTCCATGGCCGGCCTTTAATGGAATAGCTACAGGCTTGAAATTAGCCTTCTGCTCTTCACTCATCATCTCCATCAATCCATCCATTTCGCCTGCCAATGCCGGCTTTTCGAGTAAGCCCCATCTGTGAGAACCAGGAACATATTGAAGACATCCGTTTTCCTCATTGGCATCATCCATTCCACACCAACAGGTTAGATGTTGCATTTCTATGGTCCTTGTCCAATAGCTGTAATCCTGATGCCAGGCTACATTTCCCCCATGGTTTGCAGGCTTGCAGAATAGCTGATCATGCCAAAATCTCACAGCTCGATTACCCAGAAGCTGGGAAGTGACCATACGAAAGGCCGGATTCCATATCACATCATGGAATGCTTTATGAATCCGCCAATGCCCAAGAGAATGAAAGAGTACTTTATTAGGGTCTCCCGATTCATTGCTATGAAATTCATGGAATAAACCATGAAGTGGGTGCTTTGGATCCATTACTTCGTCCAAGGCTTTTTTGAGCTCCTCTATCTGCTTTTCATTCAAAAGCTTGATCCCGGCTATATATCCATTCTCTTCAAAGAATTCCAGCTGCTCCTTAGAGAGCCGATATTGATCCCAATCGGATTTGCTTCGGGGTTGAGTAAAAAGGTCTGAAACGGGAGCATGAAAATCTGCGAGGTCTTGCATAGGTCTATAGGTTTATCTTCCAAAAGATAATCAAAAAGAAGACCTGCGCTATCCTGTATTAGATGGATGGTGATTCCAATTTTTCCAACCTCTCTAGTAAAGGTGGATGTGAATAGTTCACAAAGACAAACCAGGGATGTGGGTTAATATTACTCAGAGATTTTACCGAGAGTGTCTTTAGTGCTTCTGCCAAGGGTTTTCCAGCAAATGTATCCCGAGCATAGGCATCGGCCTCAAATTCATTTTTGCGACTTAGCCAATTCATCCCAATCCCTATCATCATACTTATTGGGGAGAATAGCATGATGAAACCAATCAAATTTAACTCGACTGACCACTCCTGACCTCCCAAAGCTATACTCATAGGTTCATTGAAAATAAACTGAGCTAGTACAAACAAGAGTAAGCCTATTTGTAAAATAGAAGCTACCATACCCACCAGGATGTGCTTCTTTTTATAATGACCAACTTCATGAGCAAGTACAGCCACAAGTTCATCAGGGGTATGCTGTTCAATCAGTGTGTCATAAAGGACCACCTTTTTTTGCCTTCCAAAGCCAGAGAAAAAAGCATTGGCTTTTGCAGATCTCTTGCTGCCATCCATCACGAAGATATTTTGCAATGGGAAATTAACTGACTGAGCATATTGAACAATCTTCTCCTTCAATTCACCATCCTCCAGCGGGGTCAACTTGTTAAAAAGGGGTAGAAAAAGAGAAGTGTAAAACAGGTTTACAAGCACCATAAAAACTGAGGCGATGATCCAAAACTGCCACCAGAAGTTTTCTCCCATTTGATGAATCAACCAAAGGAAAAGTACCAAAAGCCCTCCTCCAATAAGTAATGAGAGCAAGTACCCCTTAAACTTATCTGCAAAGAAGGTTTTGATGGTTGTCTTATTGAAACCAAATCTTTCCTCAATGACAAAGGTGCTGTAATAATCAAAAGGAAGACTTAGGATATCCGAACCAATGAATATTAGAGCGAAGAAGACTACTGATTGGAGTAAGGGTGGAATACCAAAGCCACTCACCCAATTATCTATTTGTCCAAACCACCCAAGACTGATAAATGCGAGCGTGATCAAAAAGGAAAAAGTACCTGTCAATAAGCCGAAACGGAAATTGGTCTGTTGATAGGATTTAGATTCATCCAGTTTTTCCTTGTTAAGGTATTCTTGAAGAGTTGATGGTATTGATGGGACAGGCTGTCGATTATTAAGAAAACTGAGTAGTTTTTCCCAGAAAAAGCCGAAGATCAAAACCCCAAGGAGAAGGTATGTGAGTACCTCTGGTGTCATGAGTTTTAGAATTTAGGACAAGGTAGAATTGTGTCTCTGCGATTTGGCTTACCCTGGTATTTATTTGGCAAGGTCCAGGACAAGCTCAATTCATGTGCACCTCCTGATTGTATACCCAATTGGGACACCGTATAATCAAAGCTATATCCAATATTGAGACCACTTAGCAGGTTCACTCCTACCATCATTACGATCGCGTCCCTATTGCTTTGATCCTCCACAGGCTTGTATGGAAGCCCTCTATACCAAAGACCAAAAACGATAGGCTCAACATAGAAGTAGGCTCCTACATCTAATTGCTCGAATGGGCCTTGTCGCTTGTAATTTATGGTTGGAGTAAAATATCGCTCCTTTCTTATATGCGTAAAATCTCGTCTCATTGATCCCTCACCTAAGGATATCCTATATCCGGCATGCAAGGAGAACTTTGTCGGCAATGGACTTACTCCTTCAATAAAAGACTGATTAGGAGAATTTACGTGGTGAGCGGAACCACCAATCCAGAAATCTTCCGTGAAGAAAAGTCCCCCAAAAGACAAGGACAGCATATTAACTGGGTCTCCTAGCCCTGGAATATCATTACCAGGAAGTAATGGTCCGAAGGGATCACTGGGGTTAATCTGATTCGCAAATACTAGATTTTCGAAGAATCCAATTTCCCTTCTTATGTAACTAGCCTGAAAACCTGGGCGGAAATATGAGTTTTCACCTATTCTTAATTCGTAAGAATATAGAGCCGAAATAGTGGTAGAACGAAGCTTGGCAGCACCTTCTGTATCCTGCATGAGCATAATACCTATGCCACTATTGTAGTCTGGCAGATAAGTATCGTAGTATGCTGAAAATGTGGTGAATTGGGCATCAATGCTAGGCCATTGGTTTCTATAGTTAAAACCAATTCTTCCCGTTAGCTCCCCTCCTGCCATTGCTGGATTCAAATACAAGGGTGCGGCATAGTACTGGCTATACTGTGGATCCTGCGCAAATGCAGGGGTAATGCTAGAAATGCCAAGGATTACAAAAAAAACAATGTAAATCGAAGACCGTAACAAGTATTTGTTCGTTAATTTGAATATTCAGTCAGCATTTAAAACGATTCGTCGCAGTTCTTGTTTTAAATAGCAGTTCGAAAAGTATGAAAAGCACCTTTAATTCCATAAGGTTGAAGTTTATTTTTGCTTCAGCCACCCTACTTCTTGCTTTTTGTCTGTCCTCCGTCACCCAAGCCCAAGGTTTCAATGATAACGAGTGGATATTTGGTTACTGCGGCGCAGGTACGCCCAATAATTTCCTGTCCTTTGGAAAGGGTGAGTCAGCCACAGTGCAATCGCTACCTGGCGATGTTTTAATTGGTGAACGTAACAACGCTATCGCTGTAGACCCCATTACCGGTCAGGTTTTATTCCTCACCAATGGAGAACTTGTTTATGACAATAGTTCCAATCCACTACAAGGCTCCGCTCCTGGATTAAATGGAGACATTGATGGTCGTCAGAAAGTAGCTACTGGATTCCTGGAGTATGATCCGGAAGGAGAAAAGCTTTTCTACATATTCTATATCTCACCGGGTGGTCAGCTTCAGTATTCCCTGGTAGATATGAATGCACCCGGACAAGCCGTTGGTAATGAAAGACCATTAGGTGAAGTTGTTTCCAAGGACAATGTAATTGGAAGTGCAGAGGGGGCATTATTGGTTGTCAAATCACCAGCCTCGCCCTCTTATCTCATCAGTTTCGATAATGGAAATTTAGTCGCTCGAAGATTAGATGGTGGGGAAGGAAATTTCACGGTAACCGATACAGAAGGAATTGGCTTTACCCCAGAGGCCATCATTTTTGATGCGGATCAGCAAAAGCTTATTCTTATTCCACCAGCAACGGGTGGAGAAATAACTGTACTTGATTTCAATACCAGCAGCGGAAATTTCGGTAGCCCTCAGGCCATCGATCAATCTGGTGGAACTGAGCCTTTCGGAGGGGCAGAATTCTCCCCTGATGGAGCATACATCTATTATTCCAGAGGTAATAATCTTTTTAGAGTTCCAGCAGACAATCTGTCTGCCACTCCTGAAGAGATGCCTTTGGCTGATGACATCAATGCTGTCTATGACATCAAAACAGGGCCTGATGGAAATCTTTATTACATCTATGAGGAGGTAGTTGGTGGACCACAGTTGATTGGGAGGGTAACCAATCCAGATGAAGAAGATCTCACTTTGATTGAAGTAGAGGCTGACCCTTTCAATGGAGTTGACTTCTGCGGAACCATTTTCCCGACCTTCGCTCCTAATGCGGATATAGAACCAAATGTGAGTTTTTCATGGCAACCCGACATGCCTTGTGCAAACAACCCTGTTCAGCTAACCAGTGAAATAACTCCCGAAAATTATCGACCAGTTAGCTTCAATTGGGATTTTGATCCACCATTAGTTGATTCTCTTGGGAATCCAGTAGAAGCAGACTACGGTCAGGAGCATTTCTTGATCCCAGCCGATGCTGCTAACGGACAAAGCGTTACCGCTACACTTACCGTTACTTTCGCAGATGGTGTCACAAGAACTGCTACCAACTCAATTCCGCTTACGGAAAATAATCTAGAGGCAAACTTTACTCCCCAGGATACTACCATTTGCGAAGGACAATGTGTGGATATAGGGGCATTGCTTGAAGCTCAATCCATGGAAGGAGATCAGGGAGGCGAAGCTCCACCAGGAGGAGGCGATAATTATGAATATTTCTGGTCCAATTTCAGAGATGAAGGATGGACCACTAGAAAAGAAAATGAAGTTTGTCTCCCCGGTACTTATTGGGCTTTGGTAAGAGAGCCTGGCTCCGAATGCTATGCCTACGCCGAGATAAGAGTTCAAGTCTGGGATTTGCAAGATCAATCGAATAACATTTGGTTATTCGGTGATGGGGCTGGTCTGAATTTCAACCCGGATCCCGATGACCCAAATGCTCCAACACCTCGACCCATTGATGAAAGGCATCCTAGGGACATCCCGGCAGGTACGACAACCATTTCAGGGCCGGATGGAGAAGTTTTATTCTATTCAGATGGGCAATCCGTCTGGGATCTCAATGGAGATCTTATGGAAAATGGGGAGGATATAGGTGGAGATAATACTGCAAGTCAAGGTGTTTTGGCAGTAGGTGTTCCGGAAGATGAAACACTTTACTATCTATTCACCACTCAGAGATCAGCCAATGGAGAAAATGAGGTCAAATTCTCTCTAGTTGATATCAAAGCAGAGAATCAAACTGGTATCGGAAATGTAGTTACCAAGGACAATTTCCTCTTTAGCCCTTCCACAGAGCATAGTGCAGCATTGGATGCAGGCGATACTACTTGGGTCATGTTCCATGAGCTTGGCAATAATACTTTCCGAGCTTATCCGGTAACCCAAAATGGTATAGGTGAAGGCGTTCTAAGTTCAGTTGGAAGCAATCATGGGTTTAACTCCGGGGTTGGTGCAATGAAATTCAGCCCGGATGGTGAAAAGTTAGCAGTTACTATTTCTGAAGGAGGGTGTAATAAGCTAGAGATTTTTGACTTCGATCAAAACACAGGAGAGCTTACCGAATATGCCAGAATTGATCTTGGTTGCGATGGTGATGTTTATGGCCTCGAGTTCAATAATGATAGTGACAGGGTTTTGGTTTCCTATAGAAATGGGGGCCCTGGTGTAGAAGAATTCATCATTCGCCCAGTGGATAATGATGATCCGGATGCATCCGCTTGTCCATCCTGTTTCACTGGTGCAGATACAAGGGCTCAGATTGAGAATTGTATTCTTAGCACAAGAAATGCGATTGGACAAACTGCTGGATTAGATTTGGGAGATCTTCAAATTGGTCCCGATGGACAGATATATGTAGCTGTA
>CAZLUY010000302.1:0-2844 GCA_964562785.1 uncultured Limnohabitans sp.
CTGCCCACAGGGTTGAAGCAAAGTCCGATCCTTGTGATTGCACTACTAATTTGTCCAGGATATAATCACTGGCATTATCAAACTTGATAACATAGTTTCCTGCTTCGGTGCTAGCAGCAAATTGGAGAATAACATCCCCTAGGTTTCCTGACTGTGGGATAAAGGTTATTGTGTTTGTATCAGAGCTTCCTGAGATGGGGCCAAGTATAATTTGCTCATTGTAGATACCACTTTCAATTTCAAAAATTACAGGGCCTGAAATCCCATTTGTGTTTAAAGCGGTGACCGCATCATTTATCGAAGTATAAGTACCTGTTTGTCCAACTGTATAGGTTCCTCCTGTTATTTGAGCCTTGAGAAATGAAGGAAAGGCTAGAAGAAATAGAAGTATAAGGGCAAAAGCCTTTCGGCTTACTGATGGTTGGGAAGTATTCGTCATTTCAAAAGTTCTTAGGTCAAAAACTTAAAGGCACCTGTTATAGCAGGAGCAGGATAATCGGTAACCAACTGTTTAAAAAGCTATTCAAGAAGTGTCAGCTGATCCTTCCTTTTAGAATATAAGCATAATTATTCAAGGAATAGCTCCATAATGTACCTAGTTATCAAGGTGTTAAATTTCCTGATGTATCTTTTGCCAGGGTTATTGTGTAAATGGTAGCGAAGAGGATATTGATGGGCTGAATCGAAAAAAGGTCATCCATACTATGATAAAAGCCATCTACACATTAATGATGTCCAACTAGAAAATTGAGGCGATTTGTCCCTTCTAGTGCTTATATTACTGTATAAAAGTCCTTAAATGCTTAAAGCTATCCTTGTCGATGATGA
Organism: uncultured Limnohabitans sp.; assembly: GCA_964562785.1. Classification (GTDB taxonomy): domain Bacteria; phylum Bacteroidota; class Bacteroidia; order Cytophagales; family Cyclobacteriaceae; genus Algoriphagus. The sequence continues at coordinate 829 of CAZLUY010000302.1, forward strand.
GCCAAATGCCATCAAAAATCTCAAATGGGAAATCGATCGATATTGCCCTGAGATTCATATTGAGGACACTTTCACCAATCCAGAGGAAGCGATTGCAGGAATTGACTATTTAAAACCTGATTGTCTCTTTCTGGATATAGAAATGCCTCAGATGGATGGCTTTCAATTGCTGCAAGAATTACGTTTCAAAGATTTTCAATTGATCATCACTACAGCATATGACGATCATGCAATCAAGGCTTTCAAGGAAAATGCGATTGACTACCTACTTAAGCCAATCGATGTTGAAGATTTACAACGTGCGGTAGCCAAAATGGTCAAGCAGGCGGAGCAAAAGGTAATCGGTTTTGAGTTTGATAAAGTAATCGCTAGCCTCTCGGGGGATTCATCCAAAAAGATAGCTATCCCATTGGCAGGCAAGACCCTTTTCGTGAATAGCGACGAAATCGTGCTTTGTAAATCAGATGGGAATTATACTGAGATACATTTCACTGATGGAATTACTGAAGTTCTCAGTAAGAACCTTAAAGAGGTTCAATCACAACTTTTGTCAGATCAGTTTTTAAGAGTTCACAACTCCTATTGCATAAATACCCTTCATGTGAGGGAATACAATAAAGCCGACGGTCATTATCTGGTCATGACCAATTCTCATCGCGTACCAATTTCAAGGTCTAGAAGAGAGGCCTTGGTCCAGCGTATCACAAACTAATTCATTGGAAGGGAATTCAAATAGTTTCTTTTTACAGCCCTTTGATAGTGGTTTCCTGACCCTCCTAATTGGAGGTCTGGGCCTGCTGATGGTTTATCATCTTTTCCTGTTTTTCCAGAATAAAGAAAGGACTTACCTGCTGTACGCACTTTATCTCTTTTTTATCATTCTTTCTCAGTGTAGCTATTTGCCAGAGAGTTCGCTTTCTCGTCTTTTTGATGGCCTGGGAAGGTTTAAATATTACTCTGTGTTTTACACGGAGGCTTCATACCTATTGTACTTCATGTTTGCCTATAGATTCCTTGAAATCAAGGAAGATTTCTCAAAGGTTTATCATAAACTCAGACTCACGCTTTACTTGATTGCAGGTTTTTCTGTCTTGCATACTTTGAGTTTTTATTTTCTTGAGGACAGGTCATTTGACTTGATGTTTTATAATGTGTTTGTGCTTGTAACCTTGGTGCTCAGCATAATCTCATATATCTATTTCTTTAGATCAAAAAGAGCAGTCAAGTACTATCTCATTTCTGGGTCAATAGTATTACTAGTCTTTTCTTTTGCTTCACTTTTCTCATTCGGTTTGGCTGTGTCAAATGGTGAATCTGGGGAGGCATCCTATTCCATTCTTTATGTAGGATTTATTCTTGAAAACCTGATTTTTTCACTTGGTCTAGGTCGAAAACAGAAGATTCTACAAGACCAAAGGAATGAAGTTCAAACTGCTCTAATTAAACAGATGAAGGAGAATGAGCAACTTGAAGCCAAGCTTCGGGCTCGACAGGAAAGTGAAATCCTGAGGTTGACAGAAAGGCTCGAAGAAGATACTACCGAAAGGCTGGCAGTATATTACCAAAAGGAACTGGCTGAACTAAAACTCGCTTCGCTTAGGAATCAGATGAATCCTCATTTCATTTTCAATTCCTTGAATTCAATCAAAGGATTTATCATTGATCATAATCAGGATGAGGCTCTTTTCTATCTGAATAAATTCAGTAAACTAATTCGGAAGATTCTGTCATCCTCAATTGAGAAAGAAATCACTTTAGCGGAAGAGGTGGAGATTGCTGAGTTATACCTCCAACTTGAAAATATCCGCTATGATAACTCAATAGATATCCAAATTGAAGTTGAAGCGGAATTAGCACTCAATGCTATTAAAGTTCCAGCTTTGATTGTACAACCTTTTTTAGAAAATGCGATCTGGCATGGACTTGCATTAAAAGAAGGAGAAAAGTGGGTTCTATTGAAGTTAAGTGAAGTTGACGGTCAGCTGGAGATTGTGATAGAAGACAACGGGATAGGAA
>CAZLUY010000303.1:0-1805 GCA_964562785.1 uncultured Limnohabitans sp.
GGAGAGATTCTTTCCGTGAGATCAGCAAGTCAGGCAGAAAAAGAGAGTGGTTTACCAGAAACGAACTCTTAAACCAAGGCTAATTATTTGGTGAGGATCAAAACTCGATCTTCATCCCAACTCAAGTAAACTCGATCCCCTATTTCATATTTTCTTTGGGGATCATCTACTTCCCAAATTTCTCCGGTTGATTTAATCCTGATTTGAAGAGAATTGTAATGGACCAAGAATCTGGAATCCAAGACATGGGCAAGTAAACCCTTTCTGGTTCGAATCTTTAGATCGACTGGTCTTATATAGGTGTTATCCTCCTTGGAAATTCGGTTGATAGAAGAGAAAAGGCGCGCTACATATCTACTTTTTGGTTTGAGGCATAATTCCTGAGAATTGCCAACCTGCACCGTTTTTCCCTTTCTTAAAATCAGCAGATTATCCGTTAACCGAAGTGCATCATCCAGATCATGAGTTACCAGAATTACCGTGGTACCAAGCTCTTGAAATAATACCTTCAGCTCATCCATTAAGTCACGGGTTTGGATGGCGTCAAGACTACTGAAAGGCTCATCTAAAAGAAGTACTTCAGGCTCAACACTCATTGCTTTTGCAATAGCAACTTTCTGCTGCTGACCACCAGAAAGCTCCCGGGGGAGTCTATCATTCAAATGCTTCAGATTCAGTAAGCCCAGAAGATATGAGACTCTTTTCTCTGTATACTCCTCATCGAAGCTGAGTAGTGGCCTGGCAATATTTTCCTCCACCGTACTATTTGGAAAGAGGTCATAATCTTGATGGATCAGTTTGATTTCGTCATAGCCAGCTACAAGTTTCTGCTTAGGGTTTAATATCTGCTTATCGCCCAACCAGACTTCGCCCTTATTCTGAACTTCTAATCCTGCCATTATTCGGAGTAAAGTGCTCTTCCCAGAGCCGCTTTCACCTACAATAGCCAGAAACTTTCCTTTTTCAATGGAAATAGAAAAGGAGTTAAGCGCAGAATTCTCACCATACTCCTTGGTTATACTTTTTGCTGAAAAGTAGCTCATCCTTCTAATTCCTCTTTGACCTTTTTGGGTAGGCTTTTGTAAACCAAATCATAAGAATGGTCTACCAATTCAAGAATTAAAGGGTCTGAAACTTGGCCTTGCACATAAACTGAGTTCCACCACTTTTTATTCATATGAAAGCCCGGAGTAATTCCATCATACCTTTCCCTTAGTTCCGCTGACCTTTCAGGATCACATTTAAGGTTAATGTATTCAAAGTTTGTTATTCCAGTGATTCCAAAAATCTTGCCTCCTACCCTGAAACAGAGGGTATCCTCATCAAAGGGAGTGTCCTCTGAAGTATGTGGTTTGGAAAGGCAATAATCACGGAGATAGCTTAGGGTCATAGCTGAAATTAAAACTCTTATGGATACAAAAAAAGGCCTCAATCGAAACTGAGACCTTTAATGATTTCATTTTTCTACATAAAGCGTTTGATGGTCCACACAATCAATGCAAAAAGGAATACGAGAATTGAAATTTTATTAATTCCATGCATCATCCTCAGATTGAAATTAGTCTTTTTGTTCGGGTCTGGCTTCTTGAAAACATTGATGAAATAGCTTCCAACTTCCCCCAACTTGAAGAACTCCTTTACTTTTGAATTACCCATCTTCTCTTAATTCCAAATTAAATTGTTTCAGGCTCAGTCCACATTCCGTCCTCACGGATAATCTGTATCAATTCATCAACAGCATTCTCGGAAGGAACCGCCCGTTTCATTACCTCTTTGCCCTTATACAAGGTGATTTTTCCTTTACC
>CAZLUY010000304.1:0-4659 GCA_964562785.1 uncultured Limnohabitans sp.
TGATTTCATTTTCTGGTACATTCCAGCTTTGTGCCGCTGCGCTTATTAGCATGGCTCTGGCAGTGGCTCCTGCGGTTCTTACCGGAGTCCAGCCCCTTCTTATTCCCTGACTACCCCCAGTGAATTGTCGATCGAACCGTTCAGGATAAAAATCAGCTTGCTCAACAAAAACATTTTTCCAATCCGTATCAAGCTCATCGGCTAGAATCATAGGCATGGAAGTTTTTACATTGGAGCCAAACTCAGGATTGGCAGAATATAAGGTGACAGCCCCGTTCTCTCCAATCTTTATGTAACTGTTCAATTCGAACCAGTCTTTTGGCATGGCAAGGATTTCTTCCTCAGTAGGTTTACAGCCGGCCAGCCAGCTAAAGCTGAGCATCATTCCTCCGCCTGCTAAAGCAGAAGCTTTTAGGAAGGATCTTCTATTTAGTTTGGTACTTAAGGGTTTCATGATTCCGAAGTTTAGAGGTTTTGGGATGCAGTTTTAACGGCAGCTTTAATCCTTAGGTAGGTACCGCATCGGCAGATATTTCCATTCATCGCATTTTCAATTTCCTCCTCACTTGGATTTGGGTTTTTATCAAGAAAGGATGCGGCAGTCATTATTTGACCAGCTTGGCAATAACCGCATTGAGGCACATCATGTTCTTTCCATGCCTCCTGAACCGGATGATCTCCATTTTCCGAGAGACCTTCGATAGTAGTGATTTTTTCTCCTTCAGCAGCAGAGACAGGAAGCTGACATGACCTTACAGCATTTCCATTCAGGTGAATGGTACATGCTCCACATTGGGCAATTCCACAGCCGAATTTAGTCCCAATCAGATCTAGTTTATCTCTAAGAACCCAAAGCATTGGGGTGTTTGGATCCGCTTCGACTTGCTCGGACTTTCCATTGATATTGAGGTTGAATTGAGCCATAATGATTTTTATTTATTATTAAATATAAGAATCTCCCAAGGGTGAAACATTATCGATTTCAAACAGAAAGTATTAAAAATCAATCAAGGAGTAACTCCTAGTCCATTGGAAACCAGGAAATTGAATTTAATTAATGGTCCAAGAGTCTTAGGTTTTAAATAGTTATTTTTATCTAATTAGTCTTTAGTTTTTCTGCAATACTATCGTAATAATCTTGTGTCAGTACCTCGGTCCAAGTTGTTGGCTGATCTCCTCCATATAATGCTAAGTATGTCACATCACTGTATTTAGTCGATGAGTGCCAGTGTTCAATATCTTTGTCACATTTAATTATATCTCCTTCTCTAAGGAGTGTAGCCGCTTTTCCTTTCTCTTGGTAATAGGCTTCTCCAGCCACAATGATGAGTACCTGTGCAGAACTATGTTTGTGCCAATCTAATGTAGAATTGGCCTTAAATGTTGCTTTGGTAATATTGTATCCTAGATCTTGGTCATTTCTAATAATGGAATTTAACCAGGCTTCTCCAATGTAGTGAGTGTTTGGAGCCTTAATACCTTCAGTGAAATAGGAAGAAACCTGATAGGTCGACTCCTGAGCTGAAGCAGCTATGGAAATAAAAGTGAAAAAAACGAAGGTTAAATTTTTCATGAAGTGAGTTTTGATTTTTGTCTAAGACCTAAAGTTATATCTACTTAATTATAAACTACTTACCTCGATTACGGATTAAGCTACCATAATTACTGAATGACCTTTTTATCCGGAGACTCTTTCTATTTTTGATTAATAACCTAAAATCATGGAAGGAATAATAGATCTCCTAAACGTAAACGACTACTGCGCACCTTTGAAATTATCAAGTCTGCATCCTCTGGTCACAGTTGTGGATTTGTCAAAGGGAGAATGGCCTAATCATCCAGGTACCAAAGCTGTTCGCTACCATTTTTATGGGGTTTTTCTTAAAGAAGGGGAGCAGTGTGAGATTCGCTATGGACGAAAAAATTATGATTTCCAGGAAGGCACCTTGGTGTTTGTAGGACCTGGGCAGGTGATCAATATTTCTAAAATCGGAGAGCGGCCTAAAATGTCTGGATATGCACTTTTATTTCATCCAGAGCTTTTACTAGGAACCCATCTGGCCAAGAAAATCGAGGAGTATAAATTTTTTTCATACGAGACCTCCGAGGCGCTGCATATGTCGACGAAAGAGCGACAAATCGTTTTGGACTGCTTTCAGAAAATCCAGGATGAACTTTCAGAACGGATAGATAAGCATAGCAAAAGCGTAATTCTTTCAGCTATTGAGCTGTTTTTGAATTATTGTCAGCGATTTTATGATAGACAATTTATCACCAGAGACACCGTAAATAGAACGGTGATTGAGCAATTTGACTCCTCTCTTAAATCCTATATCTGGTCAGGAAAAGCAAAGCAAAATGGAATTCCTTCTGTGTTCTATTTTGCAGAGAAACAGAACCTATCTCCAAACTATTTCGGTGATTTAGTAAAAAAGGAAACTGGGAAAAGTGCACAGGAATTCATCCAATTAAAGCTGATAGAAATTGCTAAGCAGCGGATTTTTGACCCGGAACTTTCAATCTCAGAAATTGCCTATGGATTAGGGTTTAAATATCCTCAGCACTTTTCAAGATTATTCAAACAACAGGTAGGGATGTCTCCAAAGGAGTTTCGGGAATCAGTGAATTAATTACCAATTCCCTTTAGCCTAAAAGGCATTAATCCTTCTCCCTATTTTTTTCAGAAACTGGCTTTTTTGATGACTGACCCTGTCTTTTTATAAAATTTTAGTATCTAGGGGAGTTCTTTATACCCACCCCAATTCCTATGAAAAAGAATCAAAGAAGAGAGTTTTTAAAAGCCACCGGAGTAGCCGGTTTAGGTTTTTTTGGAGCGCAGGCAAGTTTAGCTTCTGATTTTGATAGCAGACCTCTCCAAGCCAAGAAAGCTCTGAAAAGAAGACAGGCTTTTAATATGTCAGGCTATGCAGCACCAAAACTCGATGTGGTGAGAGTGGGGATAGTTGGATTGGGAATGCGAGGACCGGGAGCTGTTAATCGCCTGAGTAAAATCGAAGGAGTAGAAATCAAAGCTCTTTGTGATCTTTTACCAGAAAGAGTTGAAAAGGCAAAAGAGATTCTCAAGGATACTTCTCATAATCCTGAGGGGTACTCAGGAAGCGTTTATTCATGGAAGGAGATGTGTGAGCGCGATGATTTGGATTTGGTATATATCGCTACCCCATGGGAATGGCATACGCCAATGGCCGTTTATGCTATGGAAGCTGGAAAGCATGCAGCTGTAGAGGTGCCTGCTGCCAGGACATTAGATGAGTGCTGGCAACTAGTAGAGACTTCAGAAAGAACCAAAAAACATTGTATGCAGCTGGAAAATTGCTGCTATGATTTCTTTGAGCTAATGACTTTAAAGATGGCTCGTGAAGGATTTTTCGGTGAGGTAGTTCATGTGGAAGGCGCATATATCCATGATTTGCTATGGTTGAATTTTGATAAGGAAAAGGGCTATCAGGGAATGTGGAGGCTTAAAGAGAATTACAGAAATGGTAACCTATACCCAACTCATGGACTTGGGCCTATTTGCCAGATTCTTAATATCAATCGAGGAGACCAGATGGAATACCTCAACTCCCTTTCTTCCAATGATTTCCAAATGAAAAAGGAGGCTGAGAAGCTTGCGATGGAAGATACCTTTTGGGCAGAATATGCTGCCAAAGATTATAGAGGAAATATGAATACCACCCTTGTGAAAACCAAGCTAGGAAAGAGTATCATGATTCAGCATGACGTAACTTCTCCGAGACCATATAGCCGACTCCATGTAGTCAGTGGAACCGAAGGATTTGCTCAAAAGTATCCAGAGCAAAAAGTCTCTCAGGGACATAGCTGGAAATCAGAAGAAGAAATGCAGGAGCTGCAAACCAAGTATACTCCAGAGATTGTGAGTAAAGTGGGTGAATTAGCCAAGCAAGTTGGTGGCCATGGTGGAATGGACTTTATGATGGACTGGAGACTAATTGATTGTCTGAGAAATGGTCTTCCTTTGGATCAGGATGTCTATGATGCAGCACTTTGGAGTGCGGTCAGTCCACTAAGTGAGTGGTCTGTAGGGAATAGATCAAACGCGATTGACGTTCCTGATTTTACTGCTGGCAATTGGAAAACGAATACTCCTGTGCCAATTACCTTGAGGTAATCGGAAAATTTAAAATTCTCTTTATTATTCCTCTTCTTCTATTTTGGATTTGATCAATCTGAGCCGGGCAATGACCGGTTTATGATCAGAGAATACTTCATCCAAAACCTGGTAATCTACCAGTTCAAAATACCTGGAATCATAAAAGATGTAGTCTATTCTCTTGCCGTTTTCACCCCGGAAGGTGGCTGAGCTGTCACCAGCAACTTGTCCTGCGTCTTTCCAATAATCAGGAATGCTATCATAAATCGGGGAGTCTGGGGAGAAGTTTAAGTCTCCAGCCCAAAAAGCAGGTCGGTCGAGTGAGTCAGCATAAGCGATGATTTCTCTCAGTTGTGCCAAGCGATTCTCTTCAAATTCATGACAAAAATGGGTTCCACCAAAGTATAACTCTTCCTCTGATTTTAATTCAATCTTTGCCCAAGCTACTGCTCTTGGTTCTCCACCAGCAGGCGTGGAAAGCAATTGGGTTTTGTTTTCCAGTCTTTTCTTTAGCAATAAGCCTT
>CAZLUY010000305.1:0-2176 GCA_964562785.1 uncultured Limnohabitans sp.
TTGAGACGACAGAATGAAGGTTGCAGAATTTTGAATCCAAGCAAAGCTTAGCCCTATGAAGACCCCCCTTTTCAAAATGCTCATGGTAATGATGCTACTTCTCACAGTTGCGGCTGTGCAGGATGGTTTCGCCATGGTAGAATTGGAGGGTTCAGAGTCTATTGCATTGGTGGATTTAGATGCGGATCTGGCACAGGATCATGGAGATGATTCACATGATGATCATGGAGGAGATGATGCCGAACATGGACATTCCGCACCGGTATGGCTAGTTATTCCCTTTGTGGCGCTTCTATTAATGATTGCAACAGGGCCACTCTTCTATGAACATTTCTGGCATAAGAATTACCCCAAAATCGCCATTGCTTTGTCGATTTTGGTGGTCTTTTATTACCTGTTCATATTGGATAATGTGCATGGGCCTGTCCATGCGCTGGCGGAGTATGTGCAATTTATTGCGCTGCTAGCATCACTTTATATCGCGTCAGGAGGAATACTTATCGAGATAGATAAGAAAGCTACGCCAATGGCAAATGTGACCCTTTTGGTAATTGGTGCCTTGGTGTCCAATCTGATTGGTACAACAGGTGCTTCTATGCTTTTGATTCGGCCATTTATCCGGTTGAATAAAAACAATATCCAGGCATACCATATCATATTCTTCATCTTCATGGTGAGTAATATCGGTGGTTCGCTTACTCCCATTGGGGACCCACCGTTATTCCTTGGTTTCTTGAAGGGAATACCGTTCTTCTGGACTCTTGAGTACAACTGGCCTGCATGGGTGTTTGCCTTGACTATTTTGGCTTTGGCCTTCTATTTCATAGACAGGAAATTTGGAAGAGCATCTGATGATGAAGAACTAGAGCCAACAACCTATACTAACAAGTTCACTCTGATTGGAGCCAAAAACTTTGGCTGGTTGCTCGTTATTATTTGCTCGGTTTTCCTTGACCCTAATGTGATTGAAGGTGTTCCAGCTATTGAATACGACGGACAGAAATTCTCCTTTATTCGTGAGATTATTATGCTTTCAGTAGCATTCTTCTCTTATAGATTAGCTGATCAAAGAGCCATCAAGGGGAATGAATTCAACTTCGAACCTATACGCGAAGTAGCATTTATTTTCATCGGGATATTCGGAACCATGATGCCGGCACTAGAGCTTGTGGGTAACTTCGCAAAGTCTCCTGAAGGGGCCGAGTTGATTACTGCAAACACTTTGTATTGGGGCACGGGTCTTTTATCTGGCTTCCTGGATAATGCTCCAACCTATCTGAATTTCCTTGCTGCGGCGATGGCTTCAGGCGGTGCCTCTATCAATGATATTGCTGAGGTAAGACAGTTTGCAGCTGATGGTTATCCAGATTCTTCTTTCCAATTGATGGCTATTGCTATTGCATCAGTTTTCTTTGGTGCAATGACCTACATTGGTAATGGTCCAAACTTTATGGTGAAATCAATCGCGGAGCAAAGTGGTATCAAAATGCCATCCTTCTTCGGATATATCATCCGATTCTCCCTGCCAATTCTCCTTCCGCTCCTATTCCTGGTGTGGTTAATCTTCTTTGCTTTTCACTAAAGCTTTAACTTCTTCATATCTTAAACAATCAACCAGATGGTCATTGACCAGACCTGTTGCTTGCATATGGGCATAAATGGTTGTGCTACCCAAAAACTTAAAGCCACGTTTTTTAAGATCTTTCGCTAGCTGATCGGATTGCTTGCTTGTGGCTGGAGCGCTATCCATTGACTGCAATTTATTATCAATGGGATGCCCATCTACGAATCCCCAGATGTAGTCAGTAAATGATCCAAACTCAGACTGTACTTCCATAAAGCGTTTCGCATTGTTAATTGCCGCCGTAATCTTTAATCTGTTCCGGATAATACTAGTATCAGTCATTAGCTCCTCCACAAAAGAATCCGGAAAATCAGCAACAATCTGATAATCAAAGTCAGCAAAAGCCTTCCGATACCCTTCCCGTTTCTTCAAGATTGTAGCCCAGCTCAGACCTGCCTGCGCGCTTTCCAAAATCAAGAATTCAAAGTGCGTTTGGTCGTCATAAACAGGCACTCCCCACTCTTCATCATGGTATTTCACATATTGATCAAAGCCAGAGCACCAAGGGCATCGGATTTTCCCATCATTGAAAAGGTCTGAGCTCATATTCTT
>CAZLUY010000306.1:0-1508 GCA_964562785.1 uncultured Limnohabitans sp.
GCCAAAGGAAGAATTCGATTTTCTTCTATCTCTTGTTTTTTGCTTATTTCTTCGGAAATACTCTCAAGGTCTCCTGATAATCTTTTTTCTTCCTCCTTGATCGGGGGAGGATCATACCCTGTTCGTTTCACATAAACCCGAGATTTTTGCTGAACAGTTTTAAGATATTCCAATGCCTTTTCTTGAAAGGGTAAAGCCTTTTCAGGTTCAAAAAGCCGCATATACAGTTCTGATTTCCACATCTGCTCTAAGGCCATTTTGAGCATCCCCTTGGTAGATTCTTCATAAAAAGTATTCATCTCCGCATCCTCATGGTTATGGATATAAGAATCCAAAATACTTCCTAGTCCTCCATCATCTTCATGGGAATGATCGTGACCCTCTTCTGACTCAGCTTCTGCAGGAGAATCAAGCTGCACAGCAAGTCCTTCCGCCTCTTGCTCATGATCATGATCGTGACGAAAACCGGCGAGCATATCTTCCGGGTCTCCTTCTTCTACTCCCCCACCACCCGCAGATTCCTCAAACTCCTCTCCGAGATATTGACCATATCGTAATCTCAAAAGCTTTTGATCGTAGCCAATTTCATTACTCGTCGAATTGAATAGCTTTTCAGGAGTGGTTTTTTTAGAGGAAAGCAGCTTTTCTGTATCAATGATAATTTGGCGCTGGGAACGAAAATAATCGGGCATCACACGTATTGCCATTCCCATCAATTGCTCCTCAGTCATCCCAGTACTATCGACAAAATTCAGGAAATAAGTGTCAGATCTGGAAAAATTCGGTTCAGGCTTTTTGTTATCAATAGCCGCCCAGTAATAATACAATTCATCTCCTGGCTTAAAATCCAGCTTTTTTAAATCCAATTCAACTTGAATTTTGGCTGCCTTAAAATTTTGTTTGGAAACTGGAATTCTTGTCTCTCGAAATTTTACATTTTCCCCAGATCCCCTCGCTAAAGTTGCTACCAAAAATACTTCACGAATTAAAAAGTCATCACTCAGCTCTGCTACCAGTTCTTTCTTGTCGCCATCTTGATGAAAATGATAGCTGTACAATTCTTCTTCAAGTGGAGTAATAATTGGTTCCAAATCAGGAGTAGCATCCAATTGAAAAAAGGCTGACTCGTAAACCAATAATCCATCTCGAAATGCCTGAATCGCATAAATTCCCGAAGAATTCACTACATCCTTCCTTTGGAATTCAGCTCCATCTGACTCAAAAGCAAGAGAATCTCGAAGCGAATTAATCAGATAGACATCCAGGTTAGGTTCGGAGAATTGTAAAGTCCAAAGTATTTCTGAGCCAACTAAGGCTGAAAACTGCAAGGAGTTTTGAGTTTGTTTCTTTAATCTAGAATATGGAGGAGGATTTATGGTCACAGAAAAATTTACCAATGAAACTGGTGCTTGATAAATTGAATCCTCAAGAGATACAAGGTTTATCGCCTCGCTACTTTGGAAACCTGGCTTTTCATCTGGAATGATTATCGAAACACCATAAACAAG
>CAZLUY010000307.1:0-4215 GCA_964562785.1 uncultured Limnohabitans sp.
TCTGATCTGGTCACAAGGATGGAAGGCTTGAAAAGTTATTTCAGCTAACAAAAAAAGACCTCCAGAATTGGAGGTCTTTTTTTGTCTCTATTGAACCTGAAGCAGGTTTGATTAAATCCTTTCCCACAAAACATCAGCGAAAAAGTTTTCTGAATCCAGAAAGGCTTCCTTCACTTCAAAGCCTGACCTTTTAGCCAATTTCTCAATATCACTCAAACTATACTTTTTACTTATTTCTGTAAAAATCGGCTCATAAGCTTCAAATTCAAATGCTTGATTCAAAACCTTAATATCTACCACTTGCTTTTTCAATGCGACTAGATGGCTTCTACATTCTCCATTGACAGGATTATAGCTAGGCCAATGAATAAACTGCTCAAGATTAAAGTTTGCTCCAAGCTCATTATTCATCCTTCTTAATAGATTCAAATTAAACTCCCGAGTTACTCCTCCTTGATCATGATAGGCATTAAGTATAGTCTGAGGATTTTTCTTTAGATCAAAGCCCAAGAGTACTTCATCTCCGAAAACGGTTCCTAGTCTTAAGTGGTCTAGAACGTCATGTGCCTCTTTTAGCGGGAAATTCCCAATGTTACCTCCTAGAAATAAGATAAAGGTAGGCCTGCCATTGTCCCACTGCCTTTTCAACAAAGACCCCCGATAGGTATCCTCTATTGGCTTTACCTCTAACTTTGGTAGTTCAGACGCCAAACTATGTTTTAGCTCTTCAAGGACGGTTCTAGAAAAATCTATGGGAAAGTAGGTGTAATTAACTCCTAGTCTATCTAAATGTCTTAGAAGAATCTTGGTCTTCAAACCATCTCCAGCACCAAGCTCTACTAAATTAAACGGTTCATTCTTAGCCAGAATTTTTTTCAATATGGCTTGATGTTGGTTCTCAAGTATTTCAAACTCCTTTCGAGTCAAATAATACTCTGGCATAGCCATTATATCTTGGAAAAGCTTGTCTCCAGTAGCATCATAAAAGTATTTCGATGGAATTGATTTTGGCTTTGAAGACAATCCAAGCAATACATCCTGGGCAAAGCTACCCAGGTCAAGGTTCTTTTTTGAAGACATAAATTAGAGAGTTTTGGCAAGTCGAATTCCCATAAACTGCCATCTGAAATGAGGATGGAAAAAATTTCTATAAGTTGGTCTCGAGTGATCAGGAGAAGTAGCTACAGATGCTCCCCTTAGAACCATCTGATTGACCATAAACTTTCCATTATATTCGCCCAATGCTCCCGGAGCGATTTCAAATCCTGGATAAGGCAAATAAGCAGAACTTGTCCATTCCCACCTTTCACCCCATCGGAATTTTGGACAGGCTACTTCCCATTCGAACTCAGTAGGTAGTCTCAGGCCTTTCCATTGAGCATAGGCAGAAGCTTCATAAAAACTCACATGCGCTAAGGTCGCTTCAGGATCAAGCATTTTCCTACCGTCAAGCGTGTAATAGGTCCATTCCCCGTCTCGCTTCTCCCAATAAAGGGGAGCATCTATCCCATTACTATTGACCCAAGACCATCCTTCATCATGCCAATACTGAGGGTCCTTGTAACCTCCAGCATCTACAAACTGTAGATACTCAGCATTACTAACCAAAGAAGATGAAATGGCAAACTTCTCTAGAAACACCCTGTGTTGACCAGATTCATTGTCATAGCTAAAGCCCTCACCTTGATGTCCGATTTGATAGACTCCTTCATCTAATTCAATCCAAGCCGAAGCTTTGACTTTACTATACTCTTTAATATCCATAACCTTGATATCCAATGGGTTAAACCACATTGAATATTTAAGATCCGTAAGTAATAATTCCTGATGCTGCTGTTCGTGGTTACAACCAAGAACAACTAATTCATTTACTTCTGACCGATTCTCTTGAATAAGCTTCTGCATAGCCATATCGACATATTCTCTGTACTTAAGAACCTCATCGACACCAGGGCGAGTCATTAATCCTCTTTGATTTCGGGCAGTCCTTTTGCCATGGTTGTTGTAATAGGAGTTGAAAAGGAAATTAAATTGAGGGTGAGCTACTTTATAGTTCTCATCATAATTGATAAGGATGAACTGTTCAAAGAACCAGGTGGTATGTGCTAGATGCCACTTTGGAGGACTTACTTCCTCAGCCGCCTGAAGACTATAATCCTCCGTAATTAGATTTTCGCAAAGCTTAATTGAATAATCCCGTACAGAGCGGTAGAGATCAAAAGTGTGCATGTATTCGGGGAAAAAGTTTTTTCTAAGATAGTCTATTCTCAGTATTCAAAAAGGAATCGCGCAATACATATTCTCTAGTCAATGATTTACCTTAGGATCTGGTCACTTTCGCACAAAACTTGCTTATTTCGTAATTCAAAATTGCCCGGATGAAAATTCAAGCCAATTATTCTTTAAAAAACATAAACACCTTCGGTTTAGAATCCATAGCTCAACATTTTGTGGAAGTATCATCAGTCGAGGAACTGGTAAAGGGTATCAGTTGGGCTAAAGAAAATTCCTTTGAAATATTGATTCTTGGAGGCGGTAGCAATGTTTTGCTTCCTAAATCCTTTGAAGGATTGGTAATCGCTATTCGGATCGAGGGTATTTCTGTAATCAATGAAACAGATTGCGAATGGGTAATTAAAGTTGGAGCTGGAGAGAACTGGCATAAGTTCGTGATGCATTGCATTAGCAAAGGATGGGGCGGTTTAGAAAACCTATCCCTTATCCCGGGAACAGTAGGTGCTTCCCCTATGCAAAATATTGGAGCCTACGGGGTAGAAATCAAAGATGTATTCGAGAGTCTTACAGCTCTAAATATCAAAACGCTGAAGCTGGAAACCTTTGACGCTGAATCATGTGAATTCGGTTACAGAGCGAGTGTCTTTAAAAAAAGGCTGAAAGATCAATACATCATTACCGAAGTGTCTTTTAAACTTTCAAAAGATCATAAGGTGAATACTTCCTATGGAATCATCGAAGAAACCTTGATGGCAAATGGGATTACTACCCCTACAATTTCAGATGTGAGCAAAGCGGTGATCCAAATCAGGCAATCCAAGCTTCCCGACCCTCAGGAAATTGGCAATGCCGGATCATTCTTCAAAAACCCTGTGATTCCAAAAGAACACTACGAGAAACTATCAAAGGATTATTCGGAAATCCCTGGGTATCAGCTGGTAGATTGGGTGAAAGTTCCGGCAGCTTGGCTAATTCAGGAAACGGGATGGAAAGGAAAAACCTTTGGTGAAATAGGAGTTCATGGAGAACAGCCACTTGTTTTGGTCAACTATGGTGAAGGACAGGCGAATGAAATAATCCAGCTATCCCAAAAAATTCAAGCGTCGGTTTTGGAGAAGTTTGGAATTCAATTGGAGACAGAAGTGAATTTCATCTAAATGAGAGAGTCATTTACCTCAATTTTCTGATCATATTTTTCAACATTCACACCGAACTTCCTAAGAAAATCTACGCCCTCATCAGAGCCAATTCCTTTATACTCTGCATAGGAGTATAGATAGATCACCTTTTCTATACCCATGGAATAAATGATTCTGGCGCAGGCTAGGCATGGTGCCAGCGTAACGTACAAAGTGGAACCTTCGACTGAACTATTGTTTTTAACAGCGTAAAGTATTGCATTTTGCTCTGCATGAAGGGCTAATGAACAACTCCCTTTGCTATCTCTTGCACACCCAGATTCCGGGAATTCAATATCACAATTATGCGTCCCAGCTGGTGGGCCGTTATAGCCTATGGAAATAATTCTTGTTTCCTTTGTCAAGACGGCCCCCACATGCTTTTTAATACAATGCGATCTCTTGGCGAGGTTTACCGCCAATTCCATGAAAATGTTGTCAAAATCCGGTCTATCCATCGAAACTAAATTTGCTCAAAAATAGTATTAGATTTTAACCGGAAGCATGCATTCTTCAAATAATTGGATGTTCAGGCATAAATAGAATTCTATTAACTTTAAGAGAATGAGGTTACCCAATATGTTTATCCCCTTCTTTAAATCTAGAAAGAATCTCAAAAGCATAATTCTTGGACTCCTTTTTATTGGGATTCTAAGTTCTTGTTCTTCGATAGAAATATTCAAGGAGAATACCGAAATACAACCTCGAAGTCAATACCAATCCTTTGTTATAGTGAATAAAGAAATTGGAATGAGAGGGTTTAAGGCCCAGTTTCTGGACGAGAATGTTCAAATTCATCTTC
>CAZLUY010000308.1:0-9395 GCA_964562785.1 uncultured Limnohabitans sp.
GAATACAAATCACCTAAGCTCAAGGCCATCAACTATTGAACTTCAAGGTCAAAACAGATCTGAGGTTTATCAATTTATTGAGGATGATCTGGTTTACCTTCAATCCAGTGGGAATTATGTGGAGGTATTTTTTAAAAAGGAAAATGAGATCAAAAGTATATTGATTAGAGGCACCTTGAGTTACATTTCAGATCAATTGGATCAAGAAACTTTTGTGAATGTTCATCGGTCTTACCTTGTCAATCGTACCCATTTTTCAAAGCTGAGAAAGGAACAGGGAAAAGGATTGCTTCTCGGAGAAATACTCGGAGTGGAGGTGCCTGTTTCCAGAGGAAACCTTGCATTGGCTGAACAAATTGCAAAGGATTTTCGCTAGCATTTCGTCCCTGAAAACAGCATTTTAGCCCACATAGAAGCAATAAATCACTCATTTCATCACTTCAACACTTAAAATTGGAGGAGATATCTCATGACCTTTTGTTTGTGTCAACACTAAATCAAAACGTTATGAACACAAATCAAATTTTAAAGAGTCTGGCTATAACGGGCTCGGTTATTCTAGTTTATAATTTCTGGAATATTATGGGGCTTTTCTCAATCGATTCAATTTCTGTTGTTGAGAATCGATATTTGGATTCTTTTCTTTTCAATATCATCCAATCGTCACCAGTGGTCTTAACAGCGATTGCCCTATTTGGTAAAGATGCTTTGAAAATTTCTGGAGTAATGGGATCTCCACTTAAGGGTTTCTTCATCGGCTTAACATGCTGTATTCCACTATTTATCATTTTTTCTTTCACTTATCCACTAAATGAAAATTTTGATATTTATCGAGCATATAAGATGGCTTTATTATCCGGATTCTTTGAGGAATTGATTTTCAGAACCTTCTTTTTTGGCGCTTTATTCGGGATACTTAGATGGAAGTTTTGGCCAGCTGTATTATTGAATGCAGCAATCTTCAGTTACGGGCACTTATATCAGGCAAATGATTTTGTGTCCAGCTTCTTGACCATTTTTGTGACTAGCATTGGTGCTATTTGGTTTGCCTGGTTATATATCAGATGGAATTATTCCATATGGGTTCCAATGGTGCTTCATACCTTAATGAATTTTAGCTGGCATGTATTTGATGTTGCTGATGGAACAGCTGGTGGAGGTATTATCTCCTATATTGGCCGGGCTTCGGTAATCCTTATTTCCATCATCATTACTTTGAAGTATACTTCTAAGATGAAGCCTCTCAATGAACCGGAAGAGCATAAGGAGGAGGCAAGGAAAGTTGAGCTATCAGTTTAAAACCATTCATGAAGATTTAGGAATATGAAATTGACGATATCCTTAGCTATCTCTCTGATCAGCTTAATTTCTTTCAAAGTCCAGGCTCAAAAGGAAGTGAATTTTTCTGAGGACTACATGAATGAGATGAATGATTCTGTGACATTCGAAATCCCAGAAGTACAAGAGCTCCTTCATATTGTCATGGCCATTAGCCCGTATGGGTTGCAATCGGATGAAATTGTAGATAAGAGCACGGAATACTATGAGCAAGTTCTGGCCCATTTTGGACCTTTTAAGGAGGAGAAAATTGTTGCCAGGGTTAATCAGCAACTGAAGAGAAATCGCTATTCCAGACTCAAAATGGATGCGGTTGGATTTAAATTCGAAGTTGACCAAATAGTTAAATCTGAGATTTACCCAGAGATGAATTGGGATGACAGAAATTGGCTTGAACCATTGGTCTCTGAATTAGAGGAATTCGCCAAGGTGTCATCGTTTCGGCAATTCTTCAGTCTTCAAAAAGACTACTATTCCTATGAACTTGATTTGTTAAAGTCCCAGCTAGCTGTTCGAGATCAATGGACCTGGTTGGAGGAAAGATCCAATTCAAGCTACCAATCATATAGGATTACCTTTTCGCCATTAACTGGGGGAACTCATTCAACCAATCGATTTGAAAAGGGTGATTTTAGACAGGCTGTAATGTTTATCCAATCCGGTCTTTCAAAGGAGACATATGAAGGGAAGTATACTGATAAGCAGGTGGAGGGATTAATGGGAAGGATAGTCTTTACCGAAATTGATCACAATTACGTCAATCCTTTAAGCGAGATGTATGAAGATCAAATTAACAGGGCCTTTGAGAGTGTGGAGGATTGGAATACTGGCAAGTATGGTTACTCCAGCCCGATGGCCACATTTAACGAGTATATGACTCATAGTCTTTATTCTCTTTATGTTCTGGATAATTATTCGAAAGATGATGCTGATTTGATCATCTCAAAGCATGAGGATCTTATGGCAGATAGGAGAGGGTTTTATCGTTATAGAGAATTCAATGATAGTTTGATCAGCTTGTATCGCAGAAATCCGGAATTGAATTTACCAGAATTGTATGATCAGCTTTTTCTTGAACTTTCCAAGTAATTGCTGATTTGAGAAATGTGACCAGGGCCAATTCTACAACAACCACCAACAAGATCAGCGCCGAGGGCCAGCCACTCTTCAGTCATTTTTACAAATGAATTCGGGTTAGCTGTTCCAACCCAGGTTTTGCTTTGTGCATTGAATGCTTCACCGGAATTAGGATAGACTATTATCTTTCTTCCGGTGCTAGCTTTTTTGATTCTTTGGATCAGCTCCGAGATGAATCTTGGTTTGGTACAATTGACCCCAATAGCAAAGACGGTTGGGTGATCTTCGAAAAGTTCTACAGCTTTTTCTATTGGTGTTCCGTCATTGATTTCAGTTTCATTTCTACATGAAAATGAAATCCATGAGGGTTTAGAGCTTCCTTGAAGTAGCTCAGAAAGAACCTTGGCCTCTTCTAAACTAGGGATGGTTTCAAAGGCGAATAAATCGGCCGATGAGTCCATAAGTATTTCAATTCTTTCTTGATGGAACTCCTTAAGTTGATCTACTGAAATACCATAGTTCCCTCTGTATTCAGATCCATCTGCCAAATAAGCGCCATATGGTCCCAGGCTTGCTGCGATCAAAGGCCTATTCAGAATTAGCCCTTCATACTCAGCTCTACGAATAGCCTGATCTACGAGGTCAATTGATTTAAGAAGTAACTCCTTCAAGCCACTCGGAGGATAGCCTAAGCCCTTGAGGCCAGGCCCGGATACCTGGTAGCTTGATGAGGCCAAAATCTGAGCCCCTGCTTTGATATACTCGTAATGAGTTTGGATGATAGCTTGAGGATTCTCCTTGATCAATCGAGCTGTCCACAGTTTATGGTTTAAATCGCAGCCAAGTGATTCCAGGACATTTGACAAACCTCCATCTAGTAAGAGAGGATAATTCAACCGTTTCAAAGTTTGGTTCATTATAAAAGATTTGAAAATTCAGTAGGGCAATAAATCTCGTGAATTTTCAATAACAAGGTCAAGAGAAGAAATTCGGAAAAGCTATAAAAACCAAAAGCCCCGCCTGATGACGGAGCTTTTATTTTCTGTGGGCCCACCAGGGCTTCCCGATATCACTTTATTCATCGGGATAAACTTCTCGCCCTTGTAGTGTGTAGAATAGAATTAACTAGAAACAAAAAAAGCCCCATACAAATGTATGAGGCAGTTAAGTGGGCCCACCAGGGCTCGAACCTGGGACTTTCTGATTATGAGTCAGATACTCTAACCAACTGAGTTATAGGCCCTTTAGACAATAGACCTTAAAACCGGCCTTCTAGTCCTCCCTAACCTTGGTTTTGGGAGTGCAATGTTACATATTTGAACTCATATTCACAACCAAAATCTAGGATGAAAAAACGCCTTGAGGCTGACTTTATAATTTTCGATCTGGGGAATGTAATCATCGATATTTACTATCCTGAGACCATCGAATTTATCAAGACACATGTTGATTCAAAACTACATGAGAAAGTGGATGGCTTTTATCTTACTCAATTCCATAAAGAGTATGAAAAAGGTCTGATTTCTTCATCCAAATTTCGAGATGAGGTTCGTGGGTATTTTGAGACTAGATGGTCTGATTCATTTGTTGATGAGCTATGGAATAGTCTTCTGGGAAAAATTCCTCAGGAGAGATTGGACTTGGTCAAAAAGCTAAAGGAAAGCTATAACGTAGGGGTTTTAAGTAATACCAATGCAATTCATATCGAGGCTTTGGATCAAATTTTAAAAACCGATCACGGGCACAATTCCCTGCATGAAATATTTGACCGAGTGTTTTTTAGTCATGAAATGAACCTTGCTAAACCTGACCCTCAAATCTATAGAGACATGTTGAGCTCGTTAGAAACAAAAGGAGAGCGAGTACTCTTTTTTGATGATTTATTGGCAAATGTGGAGGGAGCTCGAACTCTTGGAATTGAAGCAATTCAAGTTACTTCTCCAAAAGTCATTTTTGATTATTTCCAGCATGTATAGTCCTAAGGAGTATTTTAGACATACCCTTCTCTTTATTCTCACCTTGATAGCAACGACGCTGTCAGGGGCTGAATGGGTTCATGGCAAGTCCCTGATGGGAGAAGGAGATACCATGATTACCTGGGAATACTTTTGGAAATCAACCGCCTTTTCCATTCCATTTATTGGGATACTTTTTGTCCACGAAATGGGACACCTGTATTTTTCAATAAAGAATAAGGTGAAGAGTTCACTTCCTTATTTTATACCTGCCTGGTTTGGTTTTCTAGGTGCACCTTCCATCGGAACTTTGGGTGCGGTAATCCAAATGAAGGGCTTTATAAATAGTCGAAGGAAATTCTTTGACATAGGAATAGCGGGCCCTATAGCAGGCTTTGTAGTGGCCTTTTTTGTATTGATTTATGGATTCTCTACACTTCCTGATATCAGTTACCTGTATGAGATTCATCCAGAGTATGCGGACCCCAATTTTGAGGGTTACGGGGATGACGTCATCAATTTTGAGCTTGGAGATAATCTCCTTTTCTCCTTATTGGGGAAGGTGTTTGCTGATCCGGAAAGGATGCCAGTGATGTCCGAGGTAATTCATTACCCCTTTCTTTTTGCGGGTTACCTAGCCTTATTTTTCACGGCACTTAATCTGCTTCCAATTGGGCAGCTTGATGGAGGACACGTGATTTTTGGACTATTCCCGAGAAGGCATAAAGAGATTTCACTAGTCGCCTTTATTCTCTTTTTAAGTTATGCTGGATTAGGGGTGATTACTCCTTATATGGATTCCGATGATTTGCTGATTCGGATACCCCTATACATCGCCTTTTTGTACATATGCCTGCACAAGAGCAGACTAACTCCACAAAACAAGATAACTATTGCACTCTCTCTGGCTGCGGTTCAGTATGCCATATCCTTTATAAAGCCTGAGTGGGAGGGCTATCAAGGGTGGTTGTTATTTGCCTTCTTAATCGGGAGAATTATGGGTACAAATCACCCAGAGGTAACCGGGTTTAAACCCTTGGATAAAAAAAGAAAGGTTTTGGGTTGGATAGCCATAGTCATTTTCATCCTATGCTTCTCCCCAAAACCTTTCATATTTAGCTAAAAGCTAAATTATAGGTTTCTGTAAGCCATTATTCCACCAAGAACATTACGCACCTGGCTGAATCCTTTGCTCTCAAGGAATTTTTTTGCATTTCCACTTCGAGCCCCGGAGCGACAATGAACTATGATTTCACTGTCTTTGTGATCCTCAAGTTCGCCTAATCTATCTGGCAAAGTCGCCAAAGGAATATTCTTTGCTCCAAGGTTATCCTCTTCATATTCCCATTCTTCACGAACGTCTAAAAAAACGAACTTATCTCCAGCGTCAAGTCTGGACTTCAAATCTTCTACGTTGATGTCTTCCATGATTAATTGACTAAAATTCTACGTGTTTGTAATCCTGTTTCGGTCATGACCTGAAGAATATAAATTCCAGGTCGTTGTCCAGCAAAATTAATGATTTCTCCGCTTCGACTTTGTTGTCTTTCAAGAAAAATCTCCCTTCCAAAGGGATCGAAAATCCTTACTTCTGAAAAGGCACCATCAACCTCTAGCTGGTTTTCAACAGGATTAGGATAAACTCTTAAATTCTCTTCTGGTACCGAATTCTCTGTGAAAGGGGTAGCCAAACTAACATGCGGCCTAATAATTATTGACCCTGTTACTTCTTCATTTGCTTGCCAACCTCGGCCCACATTGAAGAATATCTTCTCACCTGAATCGTGAATTTTATCAAGTCCAACGTAGACAAAGTCATCGGTGAATTGTGTGAATCCGATATAAAATTTACTACTCACAATGAGATTTGTGTCCAGTGAAAAATATACCAGACTATCGGAAGAAGGGAAGGGAGGAATAAGTTCTTCCCTTACAAAAACAGGTTCTTGATCAAGCTCATTCCAGACGACAATATCTATGGCTTGTTCCGCCTGATTTGGGTTAGTAAAGTTGATTGAAATGCCTTTGAGATAAACATCTTCAGGACTATTATACTCTACGGCTAGTTGTCCAGCTCTTTGATTGATTCCGGCTGAGTAATCTGCAGAACCATTATCATATGCAAAAAAGTCCCTGATTGGAAAGCTCGTCCTAACGGTATCATTATCGCGATAATCCACGGCTGAGAATCGAGTGGTATCCCCATTGTCAACTTCGAAAAGTAAGCCATCCCCAGAAAGGAGAGTGGTCTTTATTTCTAAATCGGTCTCTAATTGTACAAGAGGGAATTCACTGAACTCAAGACTCTCGAATTCTCTTCTCTCCAGTGCATTGGGAACCGGATTAAAAGGAGTGTTGGTATTTATTGGGAGTACCGTTCCAGATTGAGAATCAGAAATCTGAATACTATATTCCATCGCACGGAACCTGTCTTCCAGGTTCAGAAATTCATTTCTTACGGTGCTCCAGTTATCTGTCTGATTTGCTTGGAAAAGCTCCAGTGGATATGCTCCGTACTCGCCTAAGCGAAGTTGATTCTGTCTTGTGAGACTTCGATCAGGATGGTCAGTTATGTTAGGATCTCTTCCTGCATTAAGCAATACATAATCAATCAACCATGAATCAAAGGGGCCCGATTGCCTACCTCTTGCTTCAAATCTAAATTGAAAATTTTCATGGATGAGTTCCTCTCTAATTCGAATGATTTCTTGAACGAAATCCTCTCTTGGGTTCAAATCCGACCCTCTCTGTCGCCAAATAGGAATCCACTCTCCTTCAGAGCTTAATACCTGTAGGATAATTTGATCTCCTTCATCAGGCAATTCCCCTCTTCCTCCTGCCTGCCAATAGAAGCTTAGATAAAGGCTTTGTCTTTCTGTATTGTTAAGTCCGCTCAGATCAAATGTTTTGCTTGTCACTCTATCCGTGACACCTTGATCAATGTTGACAAAAGAGTAGGGGACTCCACGTTCATCTACACCATTGAATAAGAGCATTCCAATGGAAGGCGCATTGATACCTATGGTCTCTGTGTAGGAAGCCCCTTCAATGGACCATTTTAAGGTGTCGATTCCAGTTGAGAAGTCATCCCAGAAAGGAATGGTCAAATCTTCCGAAACACGCGCATTTATATCTTTTGGGTTTTGAGGTGTGAACTTGCTTTTATGAACAGGTCCAAATTCCACGAACTGAGCATATAAACTTCCTGAACCCAGCATTCCGCTAAGGCAAAAAACAAAAAATGCTATCAGGAAATTTATTCTCATCAATTATCTTCTTCAGCTACCCAAAGATCAATTATTTCCCCGGTTTTCACTTGTGAACCAGCTTCAGGAATCTGAAGGAATACTCTTCCCGGAGGAATGGTGTCGTTTCTGGCAAATCTTGTTCGTCCTATTCTCAGGCCTGATCCTAGGATTACAAATTCAGCCTCTGAAGCCTCTAATCCTACCATATTCGGAACTGATAAAATTTGGTTTCCAAGGCCATCACCCACGACCAAATCAATTTGAGCACCTTTAGGAATCTCAGACCCTTCGGGTATGTTTTGACCCTGATACTTTTGTTCCAAAACCACATTGATACCGATATCTGGAACATAAACGATATCACCCCTTTCAAGACCCATATTGGCTAGGATCTCCTGCACATTCTTAAGAGGAGTATTCAACAGATTGGGCATACGAAGCAGTGGTGCATTCTGAGCATTTAATGTCAGGTAGATTTTTCTACCATTTTTGACCAAATCATTTGGACCTGGAATATGCTTTAATACTGCTTGAGGCTTCAGATCTGTACTAAATCCTGAATCTGGAGAAATCTCATATTGAAGCCCCGCGTCACTGAGTCGCATTTTGGCCTCTTCAAAAGTGTATCCATTCAAATCTGGAACAGATACGGTTTCACCATGATTGGTGTAGGAGGGGAGATATACCTTCAAAAAAAGATAGCCCAGCAATACAGAAAGGCTAAAAATGATGGTAAGATGTATTAAAACTTTTCTCAAAGAATATCCAAATGAACTCATATATACGCAATCGTAAAGGTAAAGATAAGGCGAAAACGAAAGACCGCAATGTTATATTGGGCCGAAGCCCTAAGGAGACAAAAAATAAGCCGAATCTGTTGATTCGGCCATAATTAATATTAATTAATGATCACTCGCTTAATATCACTTAGTGAATCACTAGTGATCCTAAGTATATAAACTCCTGGCCTGAATAATTCGGTAGAGAAAGTATAAGTCTGGTTAAGAGTAGAAGGGTAATTTATATCCTGGAAAATAGAGCCTGTAGATGAAATAACTTGAATATTGACTGTTTCAAGGCTTGAAAGGTTGAAGGCCAAATTGAATACTTCGGATGCCGGATTAGGATAAAGGAATGTTCTTCCCTCTGTCGGGATTACCGGGTTAGGATTTGCACTAAGGAATAGCTCAAAATTATCCAGATATATTGGGGAGTCTTCCGGCGAAGCATTAGCCACGACGAATGCCAGCCTTACATTGTCTTTACCAGTACCAGCAAATTCAGTAAGATTCACATAGTTTCTTCTAAAATCATCCACCGAATTAGGGTTGGATTCACCCACAGTGACTGTCGATAAATCTGAACCACTTGCTGACCAAACTTCTCTGTAATTGACACCACCATCTTCAGAAGCTAAAACTTGAAGTGTGGTGCTTTCGCTTACCGTACCAGCGGAAAGGTCAAAGAAGAAACTTGCTTGGCTACTTTTTGTAAGGTCGAATAGAGGGCCTCCAAACCAATAGCTGTTTTCCTGTTCAATAGAATTAAGGACTACTACATTGTTCGGTCCTTCTCCTGAACTCACTCCTTCAATTGACCAGGAGTCTGAATCTTGCTCTGGGTTCAAAGAAGTCCAGCTTCCAACTGTTGTTGAGTTATTGAAATTTTGCCTCCAGGGGCTCTGAATCCTTTGTTGATCTTCGATTATATATCTCCTGAAACCATTTCGATTATTACCATTGGCATCAAAGTTTGGATCAAAAATGGTATAGTCCAT
>CAZLUY010000309.1:0-5115 GCA_964562785.1 uncultured Limnohabitans sp.
TATGCCATTATGGATAATCCATTCATCTTCTTCAGGAAGGAGTTCCTGAAAGCCACCTTCTTCCAGCCCTATTACCAATCCAAATACTTTGATTGGTGAGTAAATTAGAAATCAAGAATCTTCAAGTCAGTCTGGGTAAACAAGCTATTCTGAAAGGGATAGACTTTGAAATCCATTCGGGGAAAATTTTGGCTTTGCTCGGTCCGAACGGAGCTGGTAAAAGTACCTGCATGCGAAGTATGGCAGGTTTGATTCCAGTCGATGGTGGTGAGGTATTTCTGAATGATCATCAGTTAAAGTCTTTTTCAGAGCTCAGAAAGCATTGTGGCTACCTTATCGAGTCTGGAGATTTCTATGAATTCATGACGGCAAAAAAGAATCTTGAGATTCTGAGCAAGCTTAAAATTTCACAAGTTTCAATAGCCGAGACCCTAAAACTGGTCGGGCTTGACAGTGCCGCTGATAAAAAGGTTAGTCAATTCTCCATGGGTATGAAACAGAGACTGGGTATCGCTCAAGCTATTTTATCTGATCCTGACTTTCTCATTCTGGATGAACCCTTTAATGGCCTGGACATTGAGATCAAAGAAATTATTTTAAAGCTGATTTTGGATTTGAAAAACCAGGGAAAAGGAATCCTAATCAGTACCCATCTCCTCAATGAGATTGAATCATTAGCTGATGATTTCCTTTTGCTAGACCGGGGAGAAGTATTTATGTCTGGGAATTTATTAAGCCATCAGAATAACCAGCAGGTAGTCACTTTTTACTTCGAGGACGATGTGAATGTCCCTGTTTGGGATAACCGTTTCTATTCCTCCACCTCCCGCCAACTGAGCCTTCAAACCAATAAGTCTGAAGCCAAAACAATTCTGGTCAAACTTGTCGAGGATGGATTGGTACCTAACCGAGTGGAGTGGTCAGGTGTACTTCAGGATAGCTACCTCAAAATCACCAATCCATGAGCCTCCTCAAGGTTGAAATTCAAAAACTCCTAGCCAAGCCAAGGACCTATTTGAGTCCTGCATTGCTGGTGTTTCTAATCCTTTTAGTCTTTTGGGGAATGGCCAAAGAAGGGGAGAAGGTCCTGAGCTTTGCCTTTCAGGCTCTGGAGGAAAATTTTATGGTTGAGGGAGATATCCTTACAGGCGGATTTGTCAGCTATTTGATTCTAAATACACTTTGGATCCATGTTCCAATCTTACTGGTCATTGTAACCGGGGATTTACTAGGTAGTGAATTTGAGAGTGGCAGCATACGGCTAATGCTTACTCGACCAATTTCCAGAGCCAAGTTTATACTCAACAAACATTTTCTGGCAATTCTTTACTCATCTGTATTCGTTCTCATTCTCTTCGCTTTCACCATAGGGTCTGCATCGATAATTTTTGGAGAAGGTGATTTGCTTGTATTTATTGAAGGATTGCAGGTAGTACCGAAAACAGAATTAAGCCAACGCTTTGTTTATGCCTTTCTGCATTCCGTTTTATCTATGTCCTGTTTAGGCGCGCTTTCGGTTTGCCTGGGAGTATTCACAAAGAAATCCCTTACAAGCATCTTATTCACTCTGGGCATCCTTATTCTCAGCACCTTGATTCAAACCTTAGGTCCTTCCCTTTTCCCTGGTTGGGAACAGTTTCTACTGACCTATCACTTCTCACAATGGCAACTCTTCTTTCAGATAGAAATTCCATTTAATGAAGTCTTCTATTCTCAAATTTGGATGATGGCATTCATTCTATTCTGTGTAACAATATCTGCCTTTAGGTTCCAGACAATAAAAATCACCGAGTGAAAAAGACTTTACTCATATTATCAATATTTCTTTTTAGCCTTCCACTTCTGGCCCAGGAAGAGGTACTCAAACAACTTCAGGAGAGGTATGAAATTCCAAATGGACTATCAACAGAGATAATTGTTGTGGTAGATGTGCCTGGAATAAATATTCCCCCCAAAGAGGCAACGCTAACTTATGAAGTAGGCAAGCCTTCAAAGATCAAAGGCGATGGACTTTTATTCTTCCCAAAAAAGGGGCTGTTTGAAGAATTCAAGAATATTCTGAACGAACCTCATCATATTATTCCATTAGGAGAGTCTGAATTTTATCTGCGATACAAATTAGTTGCACTCAACCAAAAAAGCGACTGGATCACAGCTGACATTGACGTAAGTAAATCGGATCCAAAGATCGAGAAAATGATGCTTACTACTCGTAAGAACGGCGATTTTGAGATTTTACACAGTTATGAAATAGGGCCATATCCGGTTAAGACGGTGATAAACTTTGAAAGTGAACGCTTTAGCATTCCACTTAAGTTTATGGGTAAAAAAGAACTTATTCCCGAAGAGTTGGAGGGAAAAGATGTAAAAGGCACCATTACCATCACCTATAAAAACCTACAGATTCATTAAAAATTTGGATACTCAGTCTTTAAGGCATTTACTGCCTTCTCAAGCCTCATAGGCCTATCGCCACTCAGAACTTTATACCTAATTCCACTTTCCCTTGCCAAATCGTAGTAACGATCAAAAAGCATTTTTCTCATCTCGGGGTCAGGATGTTCTCTTAAAGGATCCACTTCCCAGGGCAAATCTATGTCAGTGAGGAAAATGAAATCGTAAGGCCTTCTTTCAATTTCATTTAATATCCACTTCTCGGTTCTTCCATATTTTACGTCCGACCAAATGTGGATAACTCTTAAATCCGTATCGCAGAAAAGAAAATTTCGCGCTTTATTTTCTAAGTCATTCTCTGCGTCTAACTGACCCTTTGCAATTGTGGATAAGTCATCGAAAACGTACTCTCTATTCAAATTTTGAAGATATTCTCTAGCATATTCCGGAACCCATGGTTCAGAAAAGTATGTGGATAAGTCCTGGCAAAGGGTGCTCTTACCAGTAGACTCAGGCCCCAGGATAAGTATGCGTTTTGGCTTCATTGTCTTTTGCTGATTTTATCCAGGCGAGTAGCCCCATGATTGCAAGGATAGTAAAAAACAGGTATTGGAAAGAGGTTAGAACTAATCCCTTATGGAAATACAATGGAACCGAAACCAAATCCGTAATAATCCAGGCAATCCAGTTTTCTACTTTCTTTTTTGCCATCAACCACATACCCACGAAGGCTGATGCTGTGGTGAAGGAGTCCCAATAAGGAACATCAGAATCAGTGAAATTCCTCAAGACAAACAATAAAACAGGATAGGACACCACAAAAATACCCAGAGACACTAGCCAACCCTTTGGTTTCAGCCAGGTAGCAGGAAGTATATCCTGACCAGATTTAGGGTGTGACCATACATACCAGCCATAGATTGACATGGCAAAGTAATAAGCATTAATACCCATATCCGCGTACAGCTTATATTGAAAGCAAATCCAGACATAGATCAAAGTAGAAATGATCCCAGTCGGGTAAACAAGGATTTTCTCTTTCATGGAATAAATCACTGAAGTGACTCCGAAAAAGACAGCGGTCCCTTCGAGCCAGCTCATTGCTGCTAAGCCTTCTCTTAAACCATCAATAATTGCCTGTAAATCCATCCTGCGAATAAACGATTTAATTTGGTATTCGTAATCGCCCTGGCTTTAGACTTTGATTTTGAGATCAATTCGTATCCTTTACGTCATTGCGAGTGAAGCGAAGCAATCTCTTTCAGGATGTGAAAGGATATCAACCTTGAAGATGAGCCCTTGTCCTCTTAAAGACTGAGACTGCTTCGTCGTTCCTCCTCGCAGTGACGGAATTATACCTTTATCTTGGAGCGTCATTGCGAGCGCAGCGAAGCAATCTCATCTAAGATTCGAACTTGGTCAAAACAAGGATAGAGACTGCTTCGTCGTACCTCCTCGCAGTGACAAAACCTTACTTTTATTCTGGAATGGATTAACTTCTAGGATGGAAAGAGGCGGATCAGTTTACATTCTCACCAATAAAACCAACAAGGTTTTTTATACAGGAGTCACAAGTGACCTGAGAAGCCGCATATTCGAACACAAAACCAAAGCTTTCCCAAATAGCTTTTCAGCTAGATATAATCTTGACAAACTGGTCTATTTTGAAACATTTCATTCCATCGAAGAAGCAATTGAACGAGAAAAGCAAATTAAAGGTGGAAGTCGAGCGAAGAAGGTAAAGCTCATTCAAGGAATGAACCCAACATGGGCTGATTTATGGGAGGAAATAAATTCATGGTAAAGGAGTGGTACTTTCCAATAGTATCAAGACTGCCTTCCCGATGCATCGGGAGTGGCTGTCGTTCCTCCTGGCAGGGGCGAAAAGTTATCTTCATTCGGGAACGTCATTGCGAGCCAAGCGAAGCAATCTCTTCTAAGTTTCGAAGAGGTAAGAAACAAAAATTGAGATTGCTTCGTCGTACCTCCTCGCAGTGACAAAACGTTACTTTTAATCTGGGACGTCATTGCGAGCGAAGCGAAGCAATCTCCTACAGGATGTGAAAGGCTATCAAGCATGAACGGAGAGCTTGCACTACCAAAGACAGAGACTGCGTCGTCGTTCCTCCTCGCAGTGACGAATCAAATAACGATGATTCACTTTCCAACTTTTCGAGGACTTGCCATGTTCCTTTCGTAACTTTACCGACTTATGACTTTTAGTACCCTTACCCCGACAAAGGACATTGATCTGCTTGACCCAAAGCAGTTTATCATAATTAAAAATGCTCAGGTCAATAACCTGAAAAACTTGAGTGTTGCCATCCCCAGGAATAAGTTTATAGTCGTGACTGGTCTATCTGGTTCAGGCAAATCTTCCTTGGCTTTTGATACCCTTTTTGCGGAGGGTCAAAGAATGTATGTGGAGAGCTTGAGCTCCTATGCTAGGCAGTTTCTAGGGAGAATGGAAAAACCCGAAGTTGAATACATCAAGGGTGTTGCGCCCGCAATTGCTATTCAGCAAAAAGTAAGCACCAAAAACCCCAGGTCTACTGTAGGGACCACCACCGAAATCTATGACTACTTAAAACTCCTTTTCTCCAGAGTTGGAAGGACCTATTCGCCAATCTCCGGTAATGAAGTTAAGCATCATACCGTCACTGACATTGTGGATTTTGTCCAGAGTTTTGAGGAAGGATCAAAGGTTATGATCTCTTGCCC
>CAZLUY010000310.1:0-7711 GCA_964562785.1 uncultured Limnohabitans sp.
AGGAAGAGGTTTTAAAATCCCAACTCTGAATGATCGTTTCTGGGATCCTGGAGGGAACCCAGATTTATTACCTGAAGAAAGTGTAAACGGAGAACTTGGTTTGAGTTTCTCTAAATCAGCCAACCTGGATTGGAAAGCTACTGCGACTTACTATCACATGATGGTAGAGAATTGGATCATCTGGTTGCCTCAGGGTTCATTTTGGAGTCCAACTAATATCAGAGAAGTACGAAATCAGGGGCTGGAGATGGACTTTCAGCTAGCTGGTAACCTGGGTTCTTTACCGTGGGAGTTTAACGCCAACTATGCATACTCCAGTGCAATTCCATTGGAGGACTTTAATATGGACCCAGGTGAGGAAAGGGGGCAGCTACCCTACACCCCAGAGCATCAGGGAAATTTCAGTTTGAGAGTTGAACCAGGAAATTGGTATGGTTTCTTCCAGGGTAATTACGTCGGTAAAAGAAGCATCTCGACCTCCGCGGACAGAATTCTTTCTTCTTATCAAATCTTCAATGTTGGCCTTGGACATAAGGGGTTGAAAGTTGACAAGGTCAGTATTCCATTCAGTTTTCAAATAAATAATCTATTCAATACAGACTATCAGGTATTGTACCTCCGTGCTATGCCTGGAATTTCTTATCAACTAAACTTATCTATTACGCTATGAAATTTAGCAGAGTAATTTTCATCCTCAGTCTTCTAGTAACCCTGTATTCCTGTGATAGCTCGGATCCAGAGGATCCAATTGGTGAATATCAGGTCGGAGTTCTTATCATGAATGAAGGTCTTTTTGGAACCAATGATGGAGAGGTATTTCAGTACATACAAAACTCTGAGACGCTTAAGGCAAATATTTTTGAGACTGAGAATGCCCGTCCATTTGCAGGTTTGTTAGAGGATATGGTTCTAGCAGAAGGTAGAATGTACTTAGTTGCTAACACTGGAAAGGTCGAGATAGTGGACCCTGCCGATTTTGAGAGCATTGGAGCTGTTGTTGGAGATCTGGATATTTCCCGATCTGCTGATGTGAGCCAAGGAAAGCTGTTCATCAGTGACTATGGACCATATGATGCCAATTTTGCCACTCCAGATTCATACGTAGCGGTAGTTACAGGGCTTGATGGAGGAACTGTATCAAAGAAAATTTCAGTTAGTAGAAAGCCAGAAGATTTACAGGCAGTGGGAAATTTTATTCTTGTAGCTGGATCTGAAGAATCTAAATTTGAAGTGATTGATGCAAATGCTGAGGAGGTAGTTGAGTCAATCGATGTTTTAGGTAGCCCAAGAGAATTCGTAAGCATCAATCAAGCACTTTGGCTGTACAGTGTTGGTGCCGATGAGGTATACTTTCATCAAATCAACACAGGCAACTTCACCATTCAGACCACAGTCACTTTGCCCGTTGCCAGCGCCACTGGTAGAATAGCCTTGGGTAATGGTGCTGAAGCTTACCTTATTACAAGCTCAGGCTTTCCAGATTATATCGATGGAGTGTCAAGAGTAAATATCACTACGGAGGAAGTTGTAAATGATTTTATAGAAGGGTCTGGTTTTTATGGAATAGGTTATGACCGGAATAATCGTCAGCTTTTCTTATCAAATGCCAATGGATTCCAAGGAAATGGTGATGTTACGGTTTATTCAGAGAGCGGTCAGGAAATAGACTCATTCGAAGTAGGAAGAGCTCCATCTGGCTTCCTTATCTACTAAAAAAGAAAGGGGAAGATCAGAGTATCTTCCCCATGTTTTCTTCAAACTTATTAAAGAGGCGGATATATTTCCGCCTTATGTTTTCTACGTAGGAATTGTGGGTGTCAATCTCATAAACTGGATTGTACTGAATCCTGTCTATGATAATATCTAGCCAAGCCTTACCATCATGGATAATCTCAGCATGGAACGCTTCGACCGTCAGATCACGAGAACCAGAATAAGGTCCTTTCCCCTGCAACTCCATATATTTCCGCATTACTTTTAAGGCTAATTCATGAGCTACCTCAAAGCTTATGATCATCTCTTTGGTCTGTGAACTACTCAGCCCGATTGAGCTCGCCTTTTGAACATAGATCCTTAAATCATCCAGTGCTTGACTGAATTCGCTAAGGCATTGCTGGCAACTTTGAGGGACTGATTTCATGGCAAAAGTCTTTAGCTTAAGGTACTAAAATTCAGCTAAAATCTATCGTACCGTATACCGCTGCATAAAGGGTTGCCCATTAGGCGCAACTCCTTCGAGAAGTAGCTTACCACTAAAATCTTCCAGGTATTTCCCCACTTGCTCGGGATTTGTTGCAGGTCTGTCATTTATATTGGTGAGGACAAAACCATTTCTTAGGCCCAGATCTCTTAAATAGCCTCTATTCAGAGCAGTGATTTTTACTCCATAATCAAGTCCCAATCGATCTTTTTCCAGGGTATTAATTGCTTCAAGTCTGGCTCCCAACAAGCTGGAACTGTAGTATTCACGCTTGATGACCCCTTTACCACCTTCCAAATTCTGAAGAGAAAGGTTAGCAGACTTCTTGCTGCCGTCTCGAATGAAATTCACAGAAATCTCATCACCTGGATAGTAATATGAAATCACTTCTTCAAAACTTCCCATTCCTGTGATTTCTTGGTTGTCGATGGAAGTAATCACATCGTTTTTTTGCAAACCGGCTTGCTCAGCAGACCCATCATTGATAACGTGGGAAATAATGACACCGTCCAAAGTTGGGATATTTAACTCTTCTGCTAATTCAGGTGTGATAGCTACAGCTTCAATTCCAGGAATGGCCTTTTGAACCTCACCATACTTGATTAAGTCACTCGCAACCTTCATGGCAATATCAACAGGAACAGCAAAGCCATATCCTGTATATGATCCAGTTCTTGAAAGGATGGCGGTATTAATACCTACCAACTCTCCCTCAACATTGACTAAGGCTCCTCCGGAGTTTCCCGGATTAATTGGAGCATCTGTCTGAATGAAGCTTTCCAATGGAAAATCTCCACCCAGAATATTGATTTGTCTTTCCTTTGCTGACACAATGCCTGCGGTGACGGTTGAGGTCAAATTAAATGGATTTCCTACTGCTATTACCCATTCACCAATGTCCAGATCTCTGCTCGAACCGAGTTCGATGGCAGGCATTCCCTTGGCTTCGATTTTCAGGACAGCTATATCTGTGCTTTTATCCCGACCCACGAGTTTAGCTTGGTAGGTTCTTTTTTTATGAATTACTTCTATCGTTTCAGCTCGCTCGATCACATGATTATTGGTGACTATATAGCCATCCTCTGAAATGATTACACCAGAACCTGTACTTACTTGTTGGGTCGGTCCATTACCGAAGAAATAGTCAAACATGCTATATCTTCTTGGGTCAGTTCCTGAGAAGTTTTTGATAAAAACTACCGACTCTGTGCTTTTTCCTGAGGCCTCGACAAAGGAAATTGGAGGGTTTATTCGTTCGGCTTTTTCCGCTGTAAACTTGGTTGGAACAGCAGGAAAGTTTAGCTCAGGGCTCTGGGCTGATATTGGGATATTTATTTCTGAAGGTTGAGGCGGAGCAGCTAGAAATTGTATATAGACTGCAGCACCAATAATTCCTGCTAAAAAGGATAAGCCAGTGGTTTTGATAGAATCTTTCATACTATTTTATTCTTTTCTGATTGACGACCTAAAGGCGGTATAGTTTTTTGTCTTCACATCTTTTAGCATCAAAAAATGGTCAGACTGCTTATTCTCGGTACAAAATGTTTACCATCTGAGAAAAACTGACGATTTGTGTAAGGAAAAGTCTAACCAACTCGTAATTTTGTCAGCCTATCAAAGAAACTTTCAGCCAAAGGCGAAGTTAAACCCTCAGTTCTAGTTTATTATCCCCAATGAGTAATCTTAAAAAAGTAGCCCTTCTTGGCTCAACCGGTAGTATCGGTACACAGACTCTTGAGGTGATCCGACAGCATCCTGAGGATTTCCAGGTTGAGGTTTTGACCGCCCAGAATAATTATCAGTTACTGATTGAGCAGGCCCTGGAGTTCAACCCCAATGTGGTGGTGATTGGAAATGAAGATCATTATCAAAAGGTCAAGGAAGTTCTGTTGCCAAAGGACATAAAGGTTTACGCTGGCCAAAAGGCTCTTGCTCAAGTGGTGGAGATGGGGACTATTGATGTGGTCCTTACTGCTCTGGTAGGATATGCTGGATTAATTCCGACTATCCATGCGATTAAGGCGGGTAAAAATATTGCCTTGGCCAATAAAGAGACATTGGTAGTTGCAGGAGAGATTATTACGGCTTTGGCTAAAGAACATGCTGTGAACATTTATCCGGTAGACTCAGAACATTCCGCCATATTTCAATGTCTGGTGGGAGAGTTTCACAACCCAATCGAAAAGATTATTCTCACAGCTTCTGGCGGTCCATTCCGTGGAAAGGATAGAGAATATCTTCAGACGGTAACCAAGGCTCAGGCTTTAAAGCATCCCAACTGGGATATGGGGGCCAAGATCACAATAGATTCTGCATCCATGATGAACAAAGGCCTTGAAGTGATTGAGGCGAAATGGTTGTTTGGGTTGAC
The DNA here is from genome assembly GCA_964562785.1 of uncultured Limnohabitans sp. Lineage (GTDB taxonomy): Bacteria > Bacteroidota > Bacteroidia > Cytophagales > Cyclobacteriaceae > Algoriphagus. The sequence goes on from CAZLUY010000310.1 coordinate 4,572, forward strand.
CAAGGAGCAGATAGACGTGGTGGTTCATCCTCAGAGCATCATTCATTCTTTGGTACAATTCGAAGATGGATCTATGAAAGCGCAACTAGGGCTTCCAGATATGCGTATCCCCATTCAGTTTGCCCTAAGCTATCCGGATCGATTGAAAAGTGATTTCGAACGATTTGATTTTGCTAATTTCGCAGCATTGAATTTTGAGGCTCCAGATTTGGAGACTTTCAGGAATCTAAAACTAGCCTATGAAGCTTTACATCGAGGTGGAAACGCCCCTTGTGTTTTGAATGCAGCGAATGAAATCGTTGTTGATGCTTTCCTGAAGGATAGGGTAGGTTTCCTCGAGATGTCTGATTTGATTGAAGAGTGCTTGAATCAAACTGAATTCCTCTCTCATCCAACTTTGGAAGACTATGTGGAGACAGATAGAACGGCAAGAGAAATAACAGAAGAATTATTATTAAAAGTTAGCTAATGGATACTTTAATTATGGTGGGTCAACTTTTACTGGGACTATCCATCCTGGTAGGATTGCACGAGTTGGGTCACCTGCTTACCGCCAAAATGTTTGGCATGCGAGTAGAGAAATTCTCTATTGGCTTTCCACCTAAAATCGCTGGATTTCAGTGGGGGGAAACAGAATATTCTATAGGAGCAATTCCATTGGGAGGTTTCGTAAAAATCTCTGGAATGATCGACGAATCTATGGATAAGGAGCAGATGGCAACTGAGCCACAGCCTTATGAGTTTCGCTCCAAGCCAGCATGGCAGAGATTGATTGTGATGCTAGGTGGTATTATAGTGAATGTGATCACGGGTATTGTGATTTTTGTCTACCTGGTTTATCAAAATGGAGAGACTTACTATTCCAGAGATCAGGTAATCGCAAATGGTATTGAGTCCCTAGAATTAGGGCAGTCCATAGGACTTCAGGATGGAGATAAAATCCTCGATATAAATGGCCAACCTTACGAGAAGCTAAGCGAACTGAGCAGTGGTTCAGCATTACTCTCTGAGAATGGATATTATACCGTCGACAGAGACGGAGAAATCCTTAAAATCGATATTCCTCGAGGATTTATCAATTCATTCAGCGATAAGGAAGCCCTGGATAATTTCATTGAAATAAGATATCCATTTGAGCTATTCAAAATCGATGAAGGTGGTTTTGCTGAGAAGGCAGGTTTAACTGTAGACGATAAAATTCTCACTATAAATGGTGAGGAAATCGGTTACTTCAATGACGTCCAGAGAACTTTAGGACAATCTGCAGGGGGCACTGCCAACTTGGTTTATTTATCAGGAAATGATACGGTAAGGACCGAAGTTCAGGTTACCCAAAGAGGTACCATGGATATCGTGGTAACACCTTTAATTGAACCTGTGGTTCGCAAATACGGATTCGGTGAGGCAGTGGCAAATGGTACTGAGCGAGCATTTAAGGTGGTTGCAGTGAATGCCAAGGCTCTTGGGAAGATGTTTACTGGAGAAGTTTCTGCCAAGAATGTTAGCGGCCCTATTGGAATGGCAGCTATTTATGGCGAGACGTGGAACTGGTCCAAATTCTGGAGTATTACAGGATTGATCTCCATGATTCTGGCGTTCATGAACCTTTTGCCGATTCCAGCATTGGACGGAGGACATGTTATGTTCCTTTTATATGAGATGGTTTCTGGAAGAGCTCCTTCGGATGTTTTCCTTGAGAATGCACAGAAAGTAGGTATGGTTCTTCTTCTTGCCTTAATGGTATTTGCCATTGGCAATGATATACTTAAGCTATTTACCGGGTGAGTTTAAATCTGCCAAACTGACCTAATAATCAATTGGCATAAGGCTTGACCTTTAAGGAAGAACCTTCATTATTTGGGGGTTCTTCTTTTATTTTAGAAAAAATGAGACAGCCTGTCTGTCATAATGTCTATATGAGTCAATCTGAAAAATCCTTGTTAGAAAATTACATGATGGGTGAGTTTGCCACCGAAGGTGATCTTATCCAGTTGATTGCTGATGACGAAGATGAGGATCAAAGCAAAGAACCACTCTCGGATGAGCTTCCGATACTTACGGTAAGAAATACCGTTCTATTCCCAGGAGTGGTCATTCCAATAACAGTTGGAAGGCAGCGCTCGATCAAACTGGTCAAAAAGGCGCAAAAAGGGAATAAGCTTATTGGAGTATGTGCACAGAAAAATCCTAATAACGATGACCCCTCATGGGATGATATTTATAGTGTGGGTACACTGGCGAAAATTGTCAAGATGATTGTACTGCCCGATGGCAATACCACGATCATCATTCAAGGCAAGAAGCGTTTCGGTATAAAAGAGCAGATTTCTGATGATCCATACTTTGTTGCTAAAGTGGATTTTTTGGAAGAAAACTTCCCAAAAAGCTCCAAGAAAATTGAAGCACTGGAAGAGTCTTTGAAAGAAGCAGCAACTAAGATCCTACATCTTAACCCAGAGATTCCTCAGGAAGCTCAGGTTGCCTTGGATAATATTGATAACACTGCCTTCCTTACACATTTCCTTTCTTCGAATGTAAATGCTCCTGTTGAGTCCAAGCAGAAGTTACTTGAGATCAATGACGGAGTGGATCGTGCGACGATTCTTTTAGAATTGATGCTTAAGGATATCCAGATGCTGGAACTTAAGTCTGAGATTCAAAAGAAGGTGCATACTGATATTGACCAGCAGCAAAGAGATTATTTCTTGCGTCAGCAAATGAAGGTCCTTCAGACGGAATTAGGTGAGGAAGGACCTGAGCAGGAAGTGGAGATGCTGAGAAAGAGAGGGGAAGCAAAGGACTGGCCAGAGGAAGTCGCGAAGCATTTCAATAAGGAGCTGGATAAAATCCTACGGATTAATCAGCAGGCAGCAGAGTATCCTATTGCTCTGAATTATGCAGAGACCATGGTTGACTTGCCTTGGAATGAATTCACTCAAGATAATTTCGACCTGCAAAGAGCCAAAAAGATATTGGATAATGATCACTTTGGTCTGGATAAGGTTAAGGAGAGAATCATAGAATACCTGGCTGTATTAAAGCTGAAGAATGATTTGAAAGGGCCTATCCTTTGTCTTTATGGACCTCCCGGAGTAGGTAAAACTTCATTGGGTAAGTCTATAGCAGAGGCATTGGGAAGA
>CAZLUY010000311.1:0-4177 GCA_964562785.1 uncultured Limnohabitans sp.
ATTCTTTTCTTTTTTCCCTTGCCATCAGCCATGGAAACTAAAGGAGTGATCCCCATACTGACTCCTATACCAAACATTAGCACTACGAAGAAAATACTGTTAGCTAAGGAAGCTGCAGCCAATGGAACGGCACCTAGTCTTCCAACCATCATAGAATCAGCAACGCCTACCATGATTTGGCCTAATTGGCTCAGCATGACAGGATATGCCAGATTAAATGTGATTTTAAGGTGCTCTTTGGAAGTCATCTTTATATTCCTAAAACTCTGGCAGCTTTAAGCAGTCCTGCGACACTAATGGAATCGGTAATTTCCCCATCCATAACCATTTGTACAGCCTCCTTCAAGTGAAGCTTTTTTATCGCCAGATCTTCAGTTTCGTCAAATTCTGTCTCGCCCTGAGATAAGCCTTTAGCCAGATAAACCCAACCAACTTCATCGGTAACTGAATTGGATGTATGAATTCTCATTAACTGAACCCATTCTTCCGCAATGAGACCAGTTTCTTCCTTTAATTCTCTTTTAGCACTATCAAGCGGGTCATTGGATAAAGGACCGCCACCCATAGGAATCTCCCAGCTGTATTCGTCCAGAGTGTAGCGATATTGACCAACAAGCCAAGTATTTCCATCCTCATCCACCGGCACAATGGCCATGGCGAAATTCTTGAAATGCACCTGACCATAAATCCCTTCATTTCCAGAAGGGTTGATAACATCGTGTTCTTCTAAACGTATCCAGGGATTATCGTAAATGACTTTTTTACGAAGTGTTTTCCAGGGGTTATTTTCCATAAGTGCAAAAAAAAAGGGTGGCAATCGCCACCCTTGAATATTATCAATCGATTTACATCGGGATAGGCAAAACCTTAGAGTCTTTGAAAGTAGATAAAATTACCATGGATTGCATGGAGTCTACTTCTTTGATCTCGGAAACTTTTTCCAACATCAGCTTCTGATAAGCAGTGATATCTTTTGCAATAATTTTAAGAATGAAGTCACCAGAACCTGTGATATGATGACACTCAATCACTTCTTGAATAGAGTTGATCTCTTTCATAAAGGCATCAATATTTGCCTTGTTGTGACCAATCAAGCTCACCAAAACGAAAGTGCTTACACCTAATCCAATCTTCTCAGGATCAAGCTTCGCGTGATAGCTTTTGATGATTCCAGACTGCTCAAGCTTCTTCACACGCTCAAGAGTTGGAGCAGGAGAAAGTCCTATGTCCTTAGAAAGTTGCGCATTTGTAATCTTAGCGTTAGCCTGAAGAATTTCTAGAATTCCTCTATCGATTTTATCAAATTTTATTCTGACGCTATTTTCCATCATTCTCTGAATTACAAAATTTTATGTTGTACAAATGTAATATAATTAAGGAATGTTTTAAAACCTTTCCTGTAAATACAAGCGATAAAATCAAAACTTTCTTATGCAATCAGGTGATTTCGGCAAAGAAATAAAGGAAAGATATATTCCTTATTGGAGTTTTTCAAATATTCTCCTGTATCAGCAATTAAGAACGCGAAAAGGCGATTTAAAGTTTATTCTTTTTGATAAATTCTCTGGCTTCCTTGTGAGCAGGATGCTTTCGCTTGGCATATTTCTTCACCTTTTTAAAATATGCCTTGGCCACTTTACGATTTCCGGCTTCTGTTTCCATCTTTCCAAGTTGGATCAATGAATGAAGGTAATAGCCACTTTCCTGGGATTCAGACTCTTCTCCATAAGACAAAGTTTTGAGGTAAAACTTTTTTGCATTATCCATCTCTCGGATCCTCTGGTAATACTGAGCGATGTAAAAGGCAGCATACCTTCCACTATTGGACTCATAGCCTTCTTGGCCTTCATCAATTCTGCTTAAAATCTCGAATGACTCCTTTACAGAATCCTCCCATCGACCTACGGAATATAAGTGTCTGGCATAAGACCGATGGAAATATGGGTTATCTGGAAATTGCCCGTGTAAGTAATCCGTAATTCTCAAGGCATCATATGGTCTTTTTTCCATTGAAGCATAAAGCCTAAAGAGAAAGTACATGGCCTCGATTCGGGTGTAAAAAGCATTACTCGCTACCTCTTCCAGCTGGACTAGGCCCAGCTCTTTATCACCATCAGGGAAAAGAGCCATTACAGGTCTGAGAAGGGGATAATTCTCACGGATGTACACGGAGAAATAATTGAAAAGGGCGTCTCCAAGTAGTAGCTCTGGATTAAACTCTTCTTCCCCCCTACTTAAATCCATATACTTCAAGGCATTCCTTCCTGCAAATGCTGCTTTGGTCCAGCTTCTTCTTTCGCTGTATAGTCTTCCCTGGAAACCATATCCAGCAGCTAGGAAAAAGGCCGCTTCTTTATTGGTTTCATCCTCATCGAACATTGTCTCTGCTTTCTCAGTAGCCCGTTCCAGATAGGTCAAGAAAATCTCGTCATACTGCTCATTAGTAACATCGACCTCAATTCTCCACCAATAACCCAAAGCCATTAAAAAATCAGGAAGTGGATGATCAGGGTATTGATATCCAATAACAGCAAAGTCTCTTTCAGCCTCGGGAAAATCAAAGTTATACATCCTGTTGATGGCCTCAGTAATTCTAAACTGAAGGCCTTTGTCTAACAGCAAGTAGTTTGATCCTGAGGCTGTAGAATCAACAGGATTAAGCCCCTGGGAAAAGACAACACCTAGTGTGAGGAACTGAACACAAAGGAGTAAGACTATTTTTTTCAACCGCACCAATTTTAATTCCGCGAAGATAAAACTATTGCTATTATCAAACATTACTTAGTTTTAGATGCTAAATCATCCTAATGGCTCTTCAACTATCACCAGAAGCACAACGCTTAAAAGAAATAATAGATTTCGATAAACGGGTTTATTTCGTTCTCCTAGTGCTCATATTTCTTCTGATACGGTTTTTCACCGACATCCTGGTAGTTGATGCTATTCCTGATTCTGATAAGGTGGCAGCTGAAGGTGGTTTGACATTTTTCTACATTTTCAGTGCGTTGAATTATGTCTGGACGCCCTTTGCCATGCTTTGGAAGTTCACGGTGATTGCCTTCCTTTTTTGGTTTGGAGCCTTTATGATTGGCTATAAGGTCTCTTACCGGGAATTATGGCAGTTTGCATTGGTAGCAGAGATGGTTTTTATTTTTCCTGAATTAATCCGACTTCTGGTCTATATCGACCCAGCTTCCGGAGCTACCTATCAGGAAATTGAGGAATATCGACCTCTATCAATGCTCTCACTTCTTGGTGCTGAAAATGTACAGCCGCAATACAGATACGCTTTAGCAAGCATCAACGTCTTCGAAATCTTGTACGGTATCCTGTGGATGTATGGTTTTCATATGATAAGCAGAAGAAGTCTTGGTGCCTCAGCTATAGTAGTCTTCGTTTCTTACTTCATACCTCTTGCCATCTGGCTCACCTGGTATGTGATGGTCTATCGTTAGATCTGGCTGACTTGGCCTCACCTGAGCATCTCTTCGAACAATATTTTACCTCATCCCAATTCTTCTCCCATTTTTTCCTCCAGGAAAATGGTCGGTTACAATTGGCACAAACCTTCTGAGGTAAATTAGATTTCTTATGCATCAGGCCCAGCGGTTAGGTAAAGTGTGCTTTTCCAATATTCTTCTCGCCTCTTTTTGAACATCAGGATTCTTCTGGTTTTGCCAAATAAAATCCCTTGCTTTCTTTCCTGATTCAACCAAATCAATGACTGGGTAAGGATAATTCTTTTCCAGGTCTAGTGCTAAAAACTGCTGTTCCATTGGTGGTATTTTCCAAGGCTCGTGAATTTGGCTTCCAGGAACCCTCGACAACTCAGGCACCCATTTTCTTATAAACTCCCCATCAGGGTCATGATCCTGGGACTGCTTAATGGGGTTATAAATACGGACTGTATTGATCCCAGTAACACCCGCCTGCATTTGAAACTGTGGATAATGGATACCTGGTTCAAAGTCTAGAAAAAAACGGGCCAGATGATTAACCCCACTTTTCCAGCTTTGACCAAGATGATGAGTCAAAAAAGAAACCAGCATAGCCCTCATTCTGAAATTCAAATATCCTGTGGACTCCAGACAGCGCATACAAGCATCGACAATGGGTACTCCAGTAACTCCTCCCTCCCATTTCTCAATAAGCTCTAGATTTTCAGGTTGCTCAAATT
>CAZLUY010000312.1:0-2001 GCA_964562785.1 uncultured Limnohabitans sp.
AACGAAAAGGATGCTTGGGATCAAGGGCTCCCCTGTGGAGCTCATGAGATATGCTTTCCCAGATATCATCTTTGGCGCTATTCGAATCAAACAACATTATTGTTCCAGGGATTGAGCTTCTAAATATTCAATCTCACCTTCTTCACAATGGACATGAATCATAATTGGATTACAACATACTTCGCAGTCCTCCACATATTCCTGCCTTTTGACAGAAGGATCAACCAGCATTGAGATTTCATCAAAGCAATAGGGGCATTGAAAAAAATGTTCAAGCATGTCTCTTCAACACTTTTCTGGCTAACAGGTTTGAGAGCCTCCAAAAAATCATGGAATTGACTAAATTCCGCATTGCAATTTTTAAATACCACCGTTTATCCCATGAAAAAATTCCTTTACCTACTTTCCGCAATAGCCCTTTTATGTGGACAAGTAAGTGCCCAAACCACTACACGATATGAAGTTTCATTTGACAATCGCGTTCACCATGAAGCTCATATAAAAATCCATTTTGAGAACCTGGAAAATAAAGTGCTGGAAGTCCGAATGAGTAGAAGCTCTCCAGGCCGATACGCGGTCCATGAGTTTGCTAAAAATGTTTACTCGGTCAAAGCTACAGATGGTCAGGGAAATGAGCTCCCAATTACAAGACCTGACCCAAGCCAGTGGAATGTTAGCAATCATGATGGCACCGTTCACTTTGAATACACCTTATATGCTAATCGAGCCGGAGGAACCTATTCTGGTGTTGATGAGACGCATGCGCATTTCAATATGCCAGCAACATTTGCCTGGGCAAGGAATTTAGGGCATCGCCCTATAGAGGTTAAATACAACCTCCCGGAAGGTTCGAATTGGAAAGTGGCTACCCAAATGAAAGATTTGGGAGAGGATACCTTTTGGGCACCCAATAATTACTATTTCATGGATAGCCCAACTGAGATTGCTGACTTCTTTCTGAAGGAACGAATGGTTGACGGTCAGAACATTCGTCTCGCACTACATACTGAGGCAAGTCAGGAAGAGGTGGATAAGTACTTTGACGAGGTTATAAAAATTGTGGAACAGCAAGCCGCAGTCTTTGGTGAGCTACCTGAATTTGACTTTGGAGAATACACCTTTCTCTCCTGCTATGTGCCCAATGCAAGTGGTGACGGAATGGAACACCGTAATTCCACTTATGTGGTAAGTTCTAAACCAAATGAAAGAGCGTTGGGAAACACCTCAATGGGTACAATTTCACATGAGTTTTTTCATGCATGGAATGTTGAACGAATTCGCCCTGCATCCCTGGAGCCTTTTGACTTTGAAGATGCAAATATCAGCGGCGAGCTATGGTTTGCTGAAGGATTTACCAGTTACTATACAAATCTTATCCGAGTAAGGTCAGGGAATTTCACTGCTGAACCCTACATGAGAGGTTTAGGTAATTTGGTTGGATATGTAAGCAATGCTCCGGGTCGGCAATTTTTCAACCCCATAGAAATGAGCTATCGGGCCCCTTTTGTGGATGCTGCTGCCTCAATTGACCCAACGAACAATGCCAATATTTTCATCAGCTATTATACTTATGGATCAGCCATTGGGCTGGCTTTGGATCTGTCATTAAGATCGATGGACAAAGGTTTAGACCTCGACGGTTACATGGCACATGTATGGCAAAATCATGGGAAGCCGGAGATTCCTTATTCGGTTAGGGATTTGGAAGCGCGACTTTCTGAATATGCAGGGGAAGAATTTGCTAGGGATTTCTTTGCTAAGTACATCTTTGATAGCCAGATGCCAGATTATACAAATCTCCTGGCCAATGTAGGATTGACTCTTAGAAAGACGAATCCAGGGATGGCTTCATTAGGTGCGAATATTAGGATGAATAATGGTGCTGGTCAGCTAAGCTCAAATGCACTTACAGGTTCTCCGGTTTATGAGGCCGGTATAGAGAGAGAGGATAAGATTCTTGCCATTGCAGGAGTCGAATTAGAGGGTATGGAACAAGTCAAT
>CAZLUY010000313.1:0-14688 GCA_964562785.1 uncultured Limnohabitans sp.
AAAATATACCGGGGATTTCAACGGGACCCAGATTTTCATAGGAAGTAGTGAAGAAGATATGCATGTGCCGCTTAGTCGAATCAATGGCTCCGTTACGAGCCTGAGAGATCAGGGAGCGGATGTACACTTGTTGACTTTCGAAGATAAACATCATACCATTCGTCAGGAGGAAGTGGATTGGGTGAATTCTCATATCCTGATTGATAAAAAGGTGGGTGTTCCCCAAGGATAAATTATTGGAAGGAATAGCTGACTTGAGACCCAATTTCTGAATCAAGCTCGACTTTGGCGTAAACCCCGATTTCTTGCTGTAGCTCCTCCACATGGCTTATTATTCCAACGATTCTATTTTCGAATCTCAGCGATTTAAGCGTATCGAAGACCACTTGGAGGCTGTTTTTATCTAATGCACCAAATCCTTCATCCATAAAGAAAAAGCTCTGATCCGCTTGGTTCAGGGCTTTTATTTTTTCTGCGAGCGCCAAGGCAAGACATAGTGAGGCCTGGAAAGTTTGTCCCCCGGAAAGTGTTTTCAGCAAACGCTTCTTCCCGCCGTTCAAATAGTCAATCACCCAGAATGTATTGTTTCCATCAATGTCCAGGCTAAGCTGATTTTTGGTGAGCTTCATAAATCGAAGATTCGCCGTCTGGCAGAGTTCTCTGAGATAGATGGAACTGACGTATTTCACAAAGCCATTTCCCATAAATAGCCTATCCAATTCCTTCAGATAGGTTTGTCGTTTTTCCTTCTTCTCAAGCTCTTGAGTGAGCTCTTCCTTATCTCTGAGCTTCTCTTTAGTTATTTTTATTTGGTTGGATAGAAGAGCAGCCTTCGTCTTTTGATCCTCTAAATCTTCTTTAAGACTCTGGAGTTCTTGGCGTAGGGAAAGGAAATGACTTTCATCGAATTCCATAAATGAATTTTCGGCTTCTAACTCGCTTAATCTGCGATTGAGGAAATTGAGTCGATCTTCGAAGGATCGAATCTTCTGTGCTATTCTTTCTTCATCCATCTGAAGCTCAAAAAGTGCTTTCAACTCATTTTCATCTTCGAATCCGTGTCTGACTTGAAGACTTTGAAGCACTGAAAATGCTGATTCTATCTGTTTTTTAAGTGATTCTACATTGCTTTTATAAGTGCTCAGATTAGTCGAATTGATGGTTTCTTTTTGCTTTTGCTCAAGAAGATTTTTCTGGGCACCATCAAAATTTTGAGAGGCCTCTTCGATGTCTTGGTTCACTTTAACAATCCAGCCCTGGATCGTATCAGCAGGAGTCTGAAGGTGTTTCTCGCAAAACTCAGAATCATGGAAATCCCCCTTCTTCGTAATAATTGAACTTTCAATCTGGCCTATTTGAGATTGGAGGGTATTGGTTTTGGATTCTAATGACTTTAGTTCTTCGCCCTCTCTTTCAATAGCATTAAGAATCTGATCAATTTTGGTCTGCCTTTGCTCTCTTTCTTGGATCTCCACTTTTAAAGAATTGAGCTTTTCTGCTAGTTCAGACATGCTACCAAAGCCCACCTCCTTTGCTTTAGATATTAATTCTACAGATTGATTTAGAAGAGTTTCCATTTCCACTTTCCGTTCTTCAATCGCCTTGGATATCTGTGTGCTTTTGAAAGTGAATTCCTCCGCCTTTCTTTGCAGAAGGACTATTTCGTCGAGTTCAGCTTGAAGTACTGTAAGGTTTGCAGCTATAGCATTCAGTTCGTCTTCAGATTCTCTAGTGTCCACTGGCTCCGGGTGTTCTGTAGATCCACAAAGTGGACAAGGCTTTCCGTCTTCCAGAATATGAACATGCGCACCAATACCAATTCGGTTTTTAAGGTTTTCCTTCTCAGATTCTTTCTCGCCGATTTCCTTTTCAATTGATTTCTTCCAATCAAGTAATTCTGGAAATTTGGCTGGAACCTTATCCATGATTTCCTTTATAGACTCCTGATATCCCTTGTAATCACTCGAGATTCTGGAAATTGTCTCCTCCAATTTCACTTTTTGCTCATCGATGGATTTTTGTTGTACTATCCATGAATTCCACTCAGTAATCTTCTCTGTGGAGGGAAGTTCATTTTGATTCTGCTCGACTTGAAATTTTTTCAAGGATACTTTATGGGATTCTATCGACTCTTTCTTTGCATCAAATGCAGGACTGATCTTTTCGGCCTCAAGAACAATGGATGCCTTTTGAATTTGTAAAGATTGAACATCCAGAATTCTCCTGCAGTCCCGGATTTTTGCCTCCCGATTCGGGCGGTCATCATTTTTCTCCTTAAGCTTTGCCAGATTCTTTTCCAGCTCAGCAATATCCCTTTTATAATCATCAGCCCAGCGTTGGCTTTCTACCAGGGATACCTGATTCTTTTCCAGGTCACTTTTAATCTCATCATGCTTTTCCCAGGCCGGCCGGATTTTATTCCTTGCAGTGAGATAGCGTTCATGCTGTTTTTTCTCCTCATCTATTTCCGGTTTCTGAGAGAGAAGTTCAGCCTGTTCTTTCTTGAGGTTTTCATGTTCCTTCTTTAAAGATTGAATCTTCTCTAATCCTTTATACTCGTCAGATTTCTTCTGATGAGCTTTTTCAGATTCAGCGATGGAATCGGTAATTGCCTTTACCTCTTCCTCTAACTCTTTTAGATTGTCCGAATTGATTTCTTCCAAACTTTCAAGTTTGGTATTCAATCGAATCAAGTCCTTTTCGACCTGGCTTTTCAAGGCTTTATTCTGAAAGGATAAATCAAATCGCTGAAGACCGAAAAGCTCCTTCATCATATCCGATTGATCTTTCGGCTTAAGGTCAATGAACTCTCGGAATTTCCCCTGCGGAATAATAACGGTCTGCTTAAAATGCTCTTTTTTCATTCCCAGGATTTGCTCTGCCCCTTGATCCAGAGCCTCCCATTTACCTTCCCTATTCAAATAGAATCCATGCTCGCCGGTATCGATCTTTTCCGGATTCTTTTTGTTTCTTTTAGCCGCGTATCTGGCCAGAAAAAGGTTTTTATTACCTGAGCCAGCAGAGAACTCAAAATTGATCAGAATATGATCACTCTGAAGATTGACCATGCTGTTTCTTTCTCCAGTGATAGAAAGTCGCTCGGTGCTACCATATAGGGCCAATAGAATAGCTTCCAGGATCGATGACTTACCACTTCCCACAGCTCCGAAAATTCCAAATAGACCTGCTGCAGCCAGCTTTTCAAAATCAATGACCTGAATCTCCTGATAGGAATAGAGCCCTGTTATTTCCAGCTTCTTCGGTATCATGAATCTGATTTTTGAGCTAGAACTTCCTTGAAGATTTCCATGAGTTCGGGATGAGGGGAAATCCCTTTCTCACTTTGGTAATATTTCTCAAAAAGAGCTGTCATATCCTGCTGAAGATCCTCCACCTTGAGATGATGATCTGCATCCTCACCTTCTCTTGAGATCTCTGGAATTAAGGAGACGATTCCATCATGAGCTTTCATGATACTCTTTCTGGTTCGCGCATCAATAGAATGATCGGTGGCATAAGTGATTTCCACAAAGCAATTTGGGTTCTCCTCCAGCCAGCTTAGTGTACTGGCTAAATCAGAAAACCTTTTTCTGTGCAAAGGCTTCCCCTCTTTGAGAGAATGGGGTTTGAATTGAGCCTCAGCATTGGGCTCTACTTCCACAATCACCACCCGCTTTTCTTGCCCTGCCTCGGACAAAGAGTAGGAAAGGGGAGAGCTCGCATAAACCACCGGGGCTTTTGCTCCATCCAAAACCTGATATCTGTGCAAATGACCTAAAGCGGCATATTGTATTTGAGAAGGGATGGAATGAGTATACAGTGCCTGAGTTCCACCCACATGTAAAATAGGCTTTTCCGATTCGGGCTCTTTTTCTGGAACGCCTCCCTCTTTCATAAAGAAAAAATGACCTATAAAAAGATTAATCCCATTTTCATCACAGTATTTATTAGCCAATGCCGACCACTTACTTTTCATCAACTCCCGAAATTCCTGTTCCCTATCCTCTTCGCCCAAATAGGTTCTGAGTCTAAGCTCATTTGCATAGGGTGCTAAGATTATCCTTACTGGATGAGAAAACTGTGGTAGCTTCAGCTCAACAAAGCCTGAATCGGCTTGAGTTATTTCAATTCCGGATTCCAGTAGACCCATTCTTGTCACAGAGTCATATTCGGAATACATTAAAATGGAAAAATCCCTCGTAAATGGATCTGGAGCTTCAATTAATTGATTGCTGTCATGGTTTCCAGAAATTACTATTACGGGCCGATGGCCATTATTTGACAGCTTCCTGAGGGTTCTAAAAAGCAATTCCTGTGATTCGTGGCTAGGGTTAAAGCTATCGAAGATATCGCCTGCCACCAGAACCAAGTCAACCTCTTCCTTTTCAGCAATGCCGATAATTTCATCTAGCACTAGTTTTTGCTCCTCTATTCTGGAAAACTCCTGAAGTTTTTTTCCAAGGTGCCAATCTGCCGTGTGAAGGATTTTCATTTAGATGCTTAAAAATGGAAGGTAAAAGAACTAAGGTAATCCCAACTTATAAGGGGCGCAAGGGATAAATGTACTTTGGACAATAATTGACAAGGTGATGCTTACTCTACTGAGAGGAATATTTCACAATCCTCTTAGAATCATATTTTAACACCTTTTTTGAAAGTTTCATTTTGAGTTATAAGAATTGCTTAGTTTCTTAAACGGCCAACTATTTAATTCATGAAGAAACAATTTTTACTACTCTCTTTATCTCTTTTATTTTTAGCTTTTTCCTGTGAAGAAAAGGCTGAAGCGGTAGAAGAAGCACCCACCGAATCTTTCCGAAATGAAGTAGCAGCCACAGAGGTAGAAACTGCTTCTGCTGAGCTAAAAAGCTTTGACTATTTAATCAATGCCACCGGTAAACTGGAGGCAGCATCAGAGGTTCTGGCGGTTATCGAGCAAGCCGGATACTTAATCGAACTACCGATCCGTGAAGGACAGGCTGTTGCCAAGGGCGATGTAATAGCCAGATTGGATGACACAGAAGCTAAACTCAAGCTCCAAAAAGCCAATATTTCATTGCGCAATGCACTGGCAGAATTTGAATCCATGAAGTTGGGATTCGGAACCCTCTTTGAGTCTGATGACGAGGAGCGGAAAGCAATCGTGGAAGAGCAGCTAAAAGCAAAGAGTGGAGTTTTCCTGGCTGAGGTAGAGTTAAAGGAAGCTCAGCTAGAATTAGAAAGGTGTGAAGTCAAAGCCCCGATCTCAGGGAGAATCGCTGATTTAAAATTCAGGGAAGGGAGTTTGGTAGGAGCATCTTCTGAATTGTGTGAAATTCTTGGAAATAATGGACTTGTACTTCGGGTAAAAGTATTGGAGTCCGATATCAGCCTTATTTCGAATAATCAGAAAGCAGATATTTATCCTGTATCAAATACAAATGGATCCCTTTCCGGCCGAGTTATAGGTATTAATCCACGAGTAGATGAAAATGGCTTGGTTCAGGTTTCTATTGCTATGCCATCGGCAAAAGCCCTGCTTCCAGGGATGAATGCTAGGGCGATCATTCGAGCTCCACAATCCAACAGTTTGGTAGTTCCAAAGGATGCTGTGGTTTACAGATCCGGAAGAGCTGTCGTATTTACCATTGTGAACAATGAATCCAATTGGAATTACGTGGAAGTTGGAAAGGATAATGGGAAGGAAGTAGAAATACTAGAGGGTATAGAAGCCGGAAGTACCGTCATCACCACCAATAACCTACAGCTGGCTCATCAGGCACCAGTACAAATCGTAGAAGGCTAAACCATGGTTAGATTTTTACTGGAGCGCCCAATTGCGGTCTTTATGACCTTTTTGGCCCTGATTGTTTTTTCATTTATCGTCCTAAGGACGCTACCCATTTCACTCTTACCACCGATCGATGTACCACAGATCGTGGTCAAGGTGAATTATCCTAATGCCTCCCCTGAAGCCATCGAGCAGAATGTGTTGAGCCCCATTCGAGAGGGTTTGATCACACTTAATGGGCTTGAGGAAATGGATTCAAAAGCTGGGTCTGAGGTAGGTACAATTCGACTTACTTTCGATTACGATACCCAGATGGAGCTCGCCTACATCGATGTCAATGAAAAGATTGATCGCCTGAGTAATTCTCTTCCTGATGAATTGGCCAGGCCTGAAGTTATCAGAATTAATACTTCGGATATCCCAGTAGCCAGATTGCAGGTGATTCCTGGGGAGAATGTGGATGGAATAGAGGTGAGTATGCTTGCCGAGAATGTGCTTAAAAAGCGAATAGAGCAGCTACCAGGCGTATCTCTGGTGGACATCAACGGAAAGCAGGATAGGATTATCACGGTCAGCCCGAATGAAGAAGCTTTAGCTGCCTTGGGGATGACTCAGCAGGAAGTGATTTCTGCCATCGAATCTGGCAATGAAGAGCTACCTGGAATATCTGTGAAGGATGGGCAGTTTCGATATTATTTAAGACTAGCAACAAGGGTTAATACACCTTCGGATATTGCTTCCCTGCCTGTGGCTTCTCCGTCTGGAGCAATCATTCCTTTGGGAAGACTGGCTGACGTTTCTTATGAAACAGAGGAAATGCTTGGCTACCATCTATTCGGAAATCAGGAGGCATTGGTGATTACAGTTCATAAGCAGGCCACTGCCAAAATGAATGAGCTGATCCCGGAATTGAAGGAGGCTATTGAGCTCTTTAAGGAGGATTATCCTCAGGTAGATTTTGAGCTAACTCAGGATCAATCGAACCTGCTTAATGCTGCGATTTCAAACTTAAGTACGTCACTCCTTTTTGGAGGGATTTTCGCCTTTGCTGTTCTTTTCATTTTTATGAAAGACTACCGGATTCCGATCATTATCGGGGTTAGTCTTCCGTCCTCCCTTCTGATCAGCTTTCTGGTTTTCTACTTCTTTGATCTTTCCATCAACATCATTTCCCTCTCTGGGCTTGCACTTGGAATAGGGATGCTGATTGATAATGCGATTATTGTTCTTGACAATATCACCCGAAAAAGGGAAGGAGGGCTGTCTTTATTTGAGGCCTGTGTGGCAGGTGTGAATGAGGTCATGGGAGCCTTGATCAGTTCGGTTCTGACCACGCTTGCTGTCTTTGTTCCATTGGTATTCTTGAGTGGAATTTCCGGGGCATTGTTCTTCGATCAGGCTGTTGCTGTTGCAGCAATTCTTTCAGTTTCTCTGGGTGTAGCTTTCATATTGCTTCCAATGCTTTACTTCCTATTCTTTTCGAGAAGTAAAAAAGCTGAGGATGGGAAAGAAAGTCGATTCTTCTCTGGAGTACTTTCTGTTTATGATGGAATCTATTCCAAAGTCATGTCCAGAAGAACCGTTTTCCTTGGAGTATTTGTGATTCTAATTCCTCTGGGACTTGGTCTGAGTCAATTATTGGAGACTAAAGGTTTGCCAGAAATTGAAAAGCTAGATGCTACCCTTGAAGTGGACTGGACTGAACCAATTTCCGCTGTCGAGAATAAGAATAGGGTAATGCAGCTAATCGAAGCTCTCGATGGCGATTATGACCAGGCCGAAGCGGATGTTGGAGTAAGACAATTCCTTCTTTTTGGTGGAGACAATTCTATTCAACAATCTCTCTTGTATTTCTTATTCCCTGATACTGAATCAAAGGATCAGGCTATTGAAAAGTTGAATGCCTTCCTTCAGCAGAAGTACCCTGCAGCGGTTTTTTCACTTGGAGATGCACCAAATGCGTTTGACCAGTTATTTAACTCAACCCTTCCTTATTATGAGGTTCGGTGGAAAGATTTAGAATCTAAAGAGCCGGTTGAAGAGGAGCAAATGGGGCCATGGCTCAGTCAGCTACCCACCGAGGATTGGGAAAGAGGCCCAGGCTTGCAAAAGGAAGCATCTGTAGTATTTACCCTAAGAGCTGATCGTTTAGCTACTTATCAGGTGCCTTTGGATCGGATTGAAAATCTCATTTCCAGATTGTTCGGTTCCTTCACGATTACGGATATAAAGAGATTTGGAGAGATTACTCCGATCAGGATGAAAGAGTCCGAGGAGCGATTTGAAAATCTACTTCGGAACACAAGAGTTTATGCTTCAGATTCTACCAGCTATATCCTGGATGAATTTATCGATTATCAGTACGAGGATCATTACAAATTCGTCACTGCTGATAAGGGAGGAATTTATCAGTCCGTCTTAGTTAATGAGGAAAATCCTCAGAATTTGGAGAGCAGCTTTTTCCAATGGGGTCAGGATAAGAATCTGGGTGTTGAAGTAGTTGGTCAATATTTCAAGGATCAGGAAAATGTGAGGCAATTGATAGGAATCCTTTTGATCTCAGTACTTCTCCTATACTTTATTTTGGCGGCACAATTTGAAAGCTTCATTCAGCCTTTGATTGTGGTCTTTACCTTACCATTAGGTATAGGGGGAGCATTTTTGGTATTGTGGTTGGCTGGTTCATCACTGAATGTCATGTCTGCCATCGGCTTGGTGGTGATGCTGGGTATTATGGTTAATGATGCCATTTTGAAGATTGATACGATTAATCGCTTACGAGTTGAGTTTGAGGGAGAAGGAAAGATGTCCAAGATGCGGGCTTTGGAAGAAGCATTGCACAAGGCTGGTCAAATCAGATTGAAGCCAATTTTGATGACCTCTATTACTACGATTTTGGCTTTGATTCCAATCATTTTCAGTTCGGGATTGGGAGCTGATCTTCAGCGACCTTTAGTCGAAGCTGTGATTGGTGGGCTTACTATCGGAACGGTCACTGCACTTTATTTTGTACCCTTGGCTTATTGGTTCTTTACATCCAAGAGGAAATTGAAGGAGGCCTAAGATGACACCATTCAGGATACTCATAGTTTTTGTGCTGCTTTCCATTTGTGGATTTGCGGTCATTCCTTTGCTTTCAGTGGACCTGAATCCAAGAGAGCGCGAGCCCGTCCTGAGTTTAAGCTATAGTATTCCTCAGGCTTCACCGGAGATTGTAGAGAAACTCGCGACTTCTCCGCTTGAAGGTACGCTGAGTAGACTGGCAGAATTGAATAAGATTGAATCTGTTTCTAATTATGATAGAGGAAGTATAACGCTTCGATTTGATCAGGAGGCAGATATGGAGCTGAAGAAGTTTGAGGTTGCTTCGATCATTCGGCAGGTGTATCCTCAGCTTGATACCCGAGTAAGTTATCCTCAAATCAGTCAATCGGCTGAACGAAATAGGGATGTGAGAACACCAATTCTCACCTATTCAGTTAATGGACCATTTGCCTCTTTTGAGATAAAAAAGATATCTGAGGATATCCTTAAGCCAGCGATCACGAGGTTTGAGGAAGTGGAGGAAGTAAATGTCCGAGGAGCGAATGATTTGCAGCTGTACATCACCTATGATATACAAAAGATGCAAGCCTTCGGGATTACGAGATCTACTTTAAATAGTCGTATCAATGAAGCTTTTGGCAGATCCTATCCAGGTGCCGTAGTGAATGCTGCAGGTGAAACGCTTTTCATACAGGTGGATAGATCGCTCAAGGAAATGGAGCAGCTAGAGAACCTGGCCATAAAGCAAGTCGAAGGAGCTGATGTTTTATTGAAAGATTTGGCAACCCTCACTCTGGAGGAATCGGAGCCAAACAGCTATTATCGAATCAATGGAAACAACTCTGTCACCCTTTCCATTTTCAATAGGGATGGAGTCAACAAGGTCTTACTTGCCAAAAGCCTCAAGGAATCCATAGCGAATGCCGGAACCTTGCTGCCAGCTGGATTTGAAGTTAGGCTTGAAAACGATGATACAGAGTTCCTTGAGAAGGAGCTAGACAAGATTTACAAAAGGTCCGGCTTATCTATTCTGATATTGATCGTATTCATTTTCCTCATTAACAGGAATGTGAAATACCTGACTATTCTCTTCCTTGGGATTATAGCTAATCTGAGTCTATGTGGGATTATACTTTACTTTTTGAAAGTCGACATCCACCTATACTCGCTCGCCGGTTTGACGATCAGTTTTGGACTGATCGTGGATAATGCGATCATCATGATCGATCACTTGCATAAGCATAAAAACCGAAGGGTATTTCTGGCGCTCTTAGCGGCATCTTTGACCACGATTGCGGCATTGATGATTGTCTTTTTCCTACCAGAAGAAGACCGGAAGAATCTAACCGAATTCTCCATTGTGGTTTCGGTTATGCTTGGAATAAGCCTGCTGATTGCCCTCTTTTTTACGCCAGCATTTTATCAGGTCCTTTTCAAGGAATCAGTACAAAGAGGAAGAAAGCTTACTGTCCCTAAACTTAGAAAGCGAGTCAGAGCCCTTCATCGATATGATTCCTTCGTATCATGGACAGCGAGATATAGAAAGTCATTTATCGTAGTTCTTATTCTGCTTTTTGGTACACCAATATTTTGGTTGCCAGCCACCTGGGAGGATAAGGATTGGTACAATAAAACCGTTGGAAATACCTTCTACCAGGAAGAGATTCGTCCATACGTAGATATGGCACTGGGTGGTTCTTTACGAATGTTTGTTCGCGGGGTATTTGAGAAAAGCTCTTATCGAGAAGCCGAGAAGACCAGACTTTATGTTTCTGCACGACTTCCGTTTGGTAATACCTTGGATCAAATGGACTTTATCATGCGGGAGTTTGAAGTCTATTTAAAAGGAGTGGAGGGAATCGATCAATTTGTGACTTATGTGGCTTCAGGGCAGTATGCTCAGATTGCCATTACCTTTACAGAACAAGCTGAGAATGGACCCTTACCTTATCAATTGAAAGGAAAACTCTCAGTAAAATCTACAGATTGGTCTGGTGCTAGATGGAATATTTATGGAGTGGGACAGGGCTTTTACACCGGAGCAGGGGGAGAAGGAATTCCTTCTTTCCGGGTAGAAATGCGAGGCTATAACTTTGATGAACTGGAGAGGCAAACTGAGATTCTTGCAGAGAAGCTATTGAAGCATAAGCGTATTCAGGAGGTCAATACGAATGAGCGAACCAGTTACCAGGATCAAAAGACCGAGGAGTACGTTTTGAGGTTGGATCAGAATCAATTGGCTCTAGGCCAAACCAACCAATATCAGGTGATCAGTGCGCTCACCGATATGTCAAAACCACAAGGTGCTTCAAGCTCTTTGTCCCTGGATGATGTGAATTATCGGGTGATGATCAGGGAGGCGAATTCTGGCAATTTCAGCAAGTTTGATTTGGAGCAAACGGGTTTGATCGGAGGAGAGGATAGGATTTATAAGGTGGCTGACTTTGGGACACTGACCAAGGAGACCACCACTAACGCCCTCTATAAGGAAAACCGACAGTATATCCGTGTGGCCTCCTTCGAATATATGGGCTCCGCTAAATTCGGAAATGAATATCTGGATGAGGTGCTAGATGAAATGAAGGTCAGCATGCCAATTGGCTATGAAGCCAAAAAGAAAAGCTGGAGCTGGGATTTTGATAAAGCCAAAAGACAATACGGACTTATTGGGCTGCTAATTATTGGAATTTTTCTGATCTGCTCCGTTCTTTTTGAAAACCTGAAGCAGCCGCTTTATATCATCGCGATTATTCCAATCAGCTTTATTGGTCTGTTCCTTATTTTCTCACTTTTCGATTTCTATTTCGATCAAGGAGGATATGCAGCTTTTGTGATGCTTGGAGGTCTCGCCGTCAATGCAGGGATATTTATCATCAATGACCTCAACAACCGAAAGATTGGGAATTATCATAAAAACGTGCTGAAGTCCATTGCAGGTAAGGCTACGCCAATACTACTGACAGTTTTATCGACTTGTTTTGGTCTGGTACCATTCCTGATTGAAGGGCAGAATGAGATTTTCTGGTTCTCCCTGGCGATAGGAACCATTGGGGGCTTGGTCTTCAGTATGGTAGGCGTTTTTTGGGTTCTTCCAGTCCTTTTATGGAATAAGCCAGTGATTGTTTCTGTCCCAAAGCCACCGAAGGTAAAGTCGTCGAAAAAAAGAAGGTTTAAGCTTTTCAGTAGAAAACGTCGTAAACAATGATTCCCAGCGAAAAGGTCAGAAACTGTAGCTGTCCACGTTGAAAATCATAATCAAAAACACCTTCATTTGGCAGGTAGGTAACGTCCCCTCTCGTCAGAAATTCAATACGGTTACTGCTTTGATAGGTAGTTCTGAATTCGAGCTTCACACCTTCGTCAATGAATTCCAGAGGAAATTGTATTCCAGCTCCAATTCTGTATGCCAAGGCCCACTGATCATGATCCGTGTCTACTTCGAATGCTTCCTCATCGATTCTCGCCCTAATCTTGTATCTGGTGTATAGATAATTACCTCCGAATTGAGCTTCTAAAAGGGGAGTGTATTTGGTGTTTAGAATTGGTAGGTAGCGCAGGACTATCATTCCGGTGATGATATTGTTATTCCTTCGAAGTCTCAATTCATCCGTAAACCCAGGAAATAGATCAGTTCTTTTCTCTAATTCGGTACCATAAAGTCCATAGCCGAATTCAGCCCCTATTTGTACTGGAGCAGTTTCGAATTCATATAGCATGAAACCGGAAATACTTGGAATAAATAGGCTACCGACTTCATCTTTAAGACTACCTACAGCAGTGCCTCCATTGAAATGACCGCCACCCAGGAAAAATTGAGCCTGGGCATTAATGCAAATAAGAAAGGATACAAGGGGAATAAGTAGGATTCGCTTACCGATCATACCCCTTTATACGAAACCGATGATGGAGGTTTTGAAATTATTGTGATACTACTCTTCTCCCTTTGTTGTAGAATGGGATTTGTAGTCCGAAATAGAGGTCTGTACTTCTGGACTCGCTCGAGATAGCATTTGTGAGTATTGATCCTGATCCTATGATTACAGGGCCGGCACGAAGACCTATACCCCAGGATACACCACCCTCGTATTGTCTAAAACTCACTGGACTGTAGACTGCTAGCCAACCGGATTCAAACCTTGGGGTGATGGCAAGATTGTTTGTGATTTGACTTACAGATACCCCTTCATTTTTAGTGAGAGAAATTGAGCCATGAGCCGATACAAAGAATTTATTTGTAACCGCAAAATCTCCGAAAATCTGAAGGGAAGTAGGCATACCTAGTTTGGTTTTATTGATGACTTCAACGCCTTCATAATTTTCATCCAGAACATCTTGTATACTCTTATCATCAAACTCATCCAGTGAGATGGTATTATCCATGTTGTAGTCCACATGCGTGAAATTATCATAGTTAATCCCCCCAATATCCATCACTGAAATACCACCTCTGAATTTATATCCATCAGTGTATGCTCTGTCTCTCTCATCTTTGATTTCAATGATGGCACCAAGGTCCACACCGAAGCCGGATCGTAGAGCCCCAAAAGTAATATCCTCACCATCGTAGCCTTCTGAATAGCCGTAATCAAGCACTCCTCTAGTAGTGAGGGTGTTTAATTGTTCGATATACAAAGCACCCAATTGATCACTTGACGTGACTACACCTCCCGCTCCACCCAGATATTTGAGTGTTGCTGCTCCCTTTAATTGAAGGTTATCATTATCCACTAGCACACGTCCGTAGGTCGCGCCTATTTCCATCCAGACATGAGTGATTCCATTTAAGTCGCGCATTAAAACTTCAAACTGGTCAATATCCTGTTCTTCGTCGAATATCGCCTCAATGAATTCTCCTCCAATATTATTCAGGTTGAAAAACCCTCTGAAACGGGTGCTAACCGCTATACTATGAACTGGGCTTAGGTTAATTTGAAATGACGGACCTAGGATATCAATGTTCCCGACAAAATTGTTATCCGGTTTGGCATTGATGGAACTTCCCTCAATAGCTGATCTGGCATCATTGAATCTCGTCAAATCACTTACATTCACTCCGATGTAGTCATTGCCAAAATAGCCACTAGCTGTAAATAGATTTAGTTCTGACTTCAGTCTGGGATTGACCACGTTAGCTGGATTTAGGGTTAATCCACGGATTCCTGCCCGATTATCAATCTGAGCTCCAACAAGGGTTTGTGCCTTTAACTGATTTAGATGTACAAAGGAGACTGAGAAAACTAGAAAAAATAGAACTGTTGAGGTGAGAAGTTGGCGTTTCATAGTGTTGGTAATTCAAAAGTGCTAAGTCTGGGGGAGGGATTAAAAATCCACAAGTTTCTTCAATTTAGATTTAAATCTATCCTTCGGCAAAAACTCCTTTTCCAAATTTGCTGCAAAAGGCACCGGGGTGTCAAGACTTCCTTCCCGCATGACAGGTGCATCCAAAATCTCAAAACAGTTTTCTGCTATCCAAGCACATATCTCTGCCCCAATACCACCTGTCAAACAATCCTCTTGTAAGAAGATTGCCTTGTTGGTTTTCTCAATGCTCTTCCTTACCGTTTCCTTATCCCAAGGGAGGAGTGTTCTTAGGTCAATAACGTCAATATTTAGACCTAATTGTTCTGCTATTTCCAGTGCCCAATGTACCCCCTTCCCATAAGTGACCACAGTGGCCTGGTCTCCCTCCTTAGCTAAGACTGCCTTTCCTACCTCAGTGGTGTAATAGCCATCGGCCACTTTCCCAGAGATAGAGCGATATAATCCTTTATGTTCGAAGTATAGGTAAGGATTCGGATCTTCAATTGCTGCGGACAGCAAACCCTTCGCATCGACTGGGTTCGATGGGTAGACTATTTTTAATCCTGGAGTGT
>CAZLUY010000314.1:0-4398 GCA_964562785.1 uncultured Limnohabitans sp.
GTGATAACAATCCGATTCGCGTCTTCCATAGAGTTATCCTGATTTATGAGAAATATAGAAAAATCAAGCTGAATCTGAACCGCTCGCATTCGAGATTAGTTGTCTATACATCAAATTTTAAAACGAAACCAAAATCAACGATATGAGCTCGCAACAAGCACTTTTAAAATCTATCACAATCGGAGGAGATTTAGAACTATCTAACCGGGTATGGATGGCTCCCATGACAAGAAGCCGAGCGGCTAATGAAGGCAATGTGCCTTTTGACATTCATGTAGAATACTATAAGCAAAGGGCCTCCTCAGGATTAATAATCACTGAAGGTTCTCAGGTATCAAAGCGTGCTGTGGGTTATATAAATACACCGGGGATCTATTCTAAAGAGCAAGTCGATGGCTGGAAAGCTGTGACTGACGCTGTGCATGAAGAAAAGGGCCACATCTTTATCCAGATTTGGCATGTGGGAAGAGTGTCCCATCCTGACTTTCATGACGGAGAACTTCCTTTGGCACCTTCAGCTGTGAATCCAAATTCTAAAGCATTTACTCCGCAAGGTTTCAAAGAAACTGTTACTCCTAAAGCCATGACCAATGAGGAGGTAAAGCAGACCATCCTAGACTTTAAGAATGCTGCAAAAAATGCGATGGCCGCTGGTTTTGATGGAATCGAAATTCATTCTTCTAATGGCTACCTCTTCCATCAGTTTTTCAATCAGTCCAGCAACCAACGTACAGACGAGTATGGTGGAAGTATTGAAAATAGAGCGAGATTTCTTTTCGACGTAATTGACGCAATCAAGGAAGTAATGCCTGAAAACAGAATAGGCCTTAGACTTAATCCTTCTTTGCATGGAATTTTCGGAATGGAGGCAGATGAGGAGACCATGCCTACTTTTGATTATATCGTCAATAAGCTGAATGATTACGATCTGGCATATCTGCACCTCTCGGAGCCATTCACCGACGTAAGCGGGATTCCTTTTTTGGAAACTCAGATCGCTAAGAGGTACAGACCTTTGTATAAAGGGACGCTGGTTATAAATTCTAATTTTGATCAGGAGAGTGGAAATGCTGTCATCGAATCTGGAGATGCTGATGCGGTGGCTTATGGTAAACCATTCATTTCCAATCCAGATCTACCTGAGCGATTTGCTTCAGGAGCGGAATTAGCAAAATTTGATCAGGATACATTCTACACTCCAGGTGTCAAAGGCTACACGGATTACCCCAGCTTAAAGGAATCCTAAGTTGTTATCACCAAAGGCCGGAAGTTCCGGCCTTTTCTTTTAATTTTAATTATATGTGTCTTGTAGCTCTCGCATGGAATGTTAACCCCGACTATCCACTTGTACTAAGTACAAATCGTGATGAATTTTTTAAGCGTCCAAGTAAGGAACTGCACCAATGGCCTTCAGGATTTTATGGAGGACAGGACCTTAGAAGTGGTGGAACTTGGCTTGGTTTTCATCCCAAAGGTCATTGGGCCTTATTGACAAACTATAGAGATTTCCATGATAAAAGGACTTACACGAATTCCAGAGGCAAGCTCGTTCAGGCATTTTTAGACCACCCCATGAATCCAGAGGAGTATCTCAACGGGTTAGTCCCAACCCTCGACTCCTATGATGGATTTAACCTACTCGTATCAGATGGGAAGGAGCTTTTTTACCTAAGCAACTATGGCAGTGGCATCCAAAAAATGAACCCTGGAGTTCATGCCCTAAGTAACGGACTAATTAATGATCCCTGGCCGAAAGTAGAATTGGCAAAAAAACAACTAAGAGCAACTATCAAAAAGTCATTTGACGAAAATGATGTCTTACATACATTAAAATCCAGAGATACCTATCCAATCCAAGACCTACCAAATACGGGTGTGACAAAGGATCTGGAAATAGGATTATCATCCCAGTTGATTCGGATCGAAGACTATTATGGAACCGTATCCAGTATGGCAGTGATCCAGAATAAGGATGGGCATGTTAAAATGAAACAGCGGGTGTATAAAGAGGACTTTCACATTTTCGATGAAACCAGAGTAGAATTCCAATTACAGAACGATTAATGAAGAACCTTTACGATGTTTTAATTATTGGCGGAGGCCCAATAGGACTGGCTTGCGGTGTAGAAGCTCAAAAAGCAGGTTTAGATTACCTGATAATTGAAAAAGGAGCTCTTACCAACTCCATATACAATTACCCGGTCAACATGCGGTTTTTCTCTACTTCCGAGAGATTAGAGATGGCTGGCATTCCTTTCATGTCAGTGGAAAACAAGCCAACTCGTACAGAAGCCCTAGAATACTATCGAAGGATATTTACTCACTTCAAGTTGAAGGTAAACCTTTACGAGGCAGTAGAAACTTTAAAAGCCTCAGATGAAATTTTTGAAGTCAAAACTTCAAAGGCTACTTACAATACCAGAAAAATAGTATTAGCAACGGGTTTTTATGACCTCCCCAACCTAATGGATGTCCCTGGGGAGGAATTGCCAAAGGTGATGCACTATTATAAAGAGCCTTGGCCTTTCATTGGTCAGAAGCTTTTGGTCGTTGGAGGAGCCAACTCTGCTGTGGATGCAGCCTTGGAATGCTGGCGAAAAGGAGCGGAAGTGAGTATGGTTCTGCTTGAGGAAGAAGTAGATAAAAACGTAAAGTATTGGGTTCGGCCTGATATAATGAATAGGATCAAGGAAGGATCCATACAAGCATTCACAAAGTCACGGGTCAAAGAAATTTTGCCTGGATCAGTTATCATTTCTACACCTGCTGGTGAAGTTGAAATCGAAAATGATTTTGTGTTGGCCATGACTGGTTACCGTCCCAACTTTGCCCTATTGGATCAGCTGGGAGTCGAATTAAGCCTGGATGAAAAAAGACAACCTTGCTACGATCAGACCAATCAGGAATCAAATGTGCCCGGAGTATACCTTGCTGGTGTGGTCTGTGGTGGCTTAAATACCCGAGAATTCTTTATTGAAAATTCAATAGTCCATGCAGAATCTATTGTGAAGGATATTGCAGGAAAGTTGAGGAGCTAGGAAGTTGGAAGTTTGGGGGTTGGAAGTATAAAGGGATGTGTTCCAAAAGATTGTATTAGCTAACTTGCACGCCGTTATGAAGAGAAAGAATCCATTCACTGTCGTCTACGAGGATAATCACTTGTTAATCGTTAATAAAGCTGCTGGCATTCTTGTCCAAGGAGACAAAACTGGGGACAAGACCCTCACGGAGTATTGCAAGGATTACATTGCCAAAAAATACAATAAGCCAGGTGCTGTTTTTCTCCACCCAATTCATAGACTGGATCGTCCCGTGAGTGGTTTAGTTGCTTTCGCGAGAACCTCCAAAGGCCTTGAGCGAATGATGGAGCTTTTTCGAAAAAGAGATATACACAAGGTGTATTGGGCGGTAGTTAAGAGAAAGCCCAGGGAGAAGTCTGGTAAACTGACACACTGGTTGGTGAAGGATGAAAAAAGAAACGTTGTTACGGCCCACGAAAGAGAAGTACCGGGATCGCAAAAAGCTGAACTGAATTACAAAAGGTTAGGCTTTATGAATGACCATTGGCTACTGGAAGTTAGACCCATTTCAGGTCGCCCACACCAAATCCGTGTTCAATTAGCCTCTATGGGTTGTCCTATTAAAGGTGATGTGAAATACGGATTCGCCAAACCGAATCCAGATGCGAGTATCAACCTCCATGCTTTTAATCTTGTCTTCATGCACCCTGTAAAAAAGGAAAAGCTATACCTCAGGGCGGCAGTACCAGAAGAAGAGTTTTGGGAGCAGTTTCTCGATTTTGAGACTGTGAAAGCTAAGGATCAGCATCTGGACAATACCTATTCAGGTTAAATGAAAAAGGATGATTGCTGAAATACCTTCATAAAGACAAGCTCGTTTTTTAAATTCGGACATATGAAAAAAGTTCTTTTAGCCCTTCTTGTTATTGGGTTTCTCAGTGCCTGCGGAAGCAACAATAAGTCAAAAACTATTTACGTGGTAAGGCATGCTGAGAAGATGCTGACACAGGACTCTGATCCTGATTTGGCTCAAGTGGGAAGAGTTCGCTCGATCAAGCTTTCTCAAATCTTAGAGGACAAGGATATCAAGCATATTTTCTCTACTGATTATAAAAGAACAAGGAATACAGCTCAGCCAACATCCGATTTATTCCAACTCCCAATCCAAAGTTATGATCCAAGGGATCAGGAGGGGTTTGCCAAGAGCTTAATGGAATTAGACGGTAATGTTCTTGTTGTTGGACACAGTAATACCGCTCCAGGCTTGGTCAATATTTTAATTGGAGAAGATACCTACCCTGATCTCACAGATGTAGAGTATGATAATATTTATATCGTCAGCCTTGGACTTGACGGAACTACATCAGAAGTGAAAACT
>CAZLUY010000315.1:0-5708 GCA_964562785.1 uncultured Limnohabitans sp.
TTAGAGGATGCTAAAAATTGGTATACCGAGGCATTTGGCACTCCCCCCTATTTTGACGAGGCTTTTTATGTGGGATTCAACATAGAAGGTTACGAACTGGGGCTTCAGCCCGACACAACAGATCCTGATGGCAAAACAAAATCCGTTATCAGTTATTGGGCTGTAGAAGACATTCAAAAGATATATGATTTCCTATTGAGCATCGGGGCCAAAGAAAATGAAAAGCCCTTTAATGTTGGTGGTGAGATCATGACTGCTACGGTCATTGATCCTTGGGGCAATATCCTTGGAATTATTTATAACCCATATTTCGGCAAAGTATAGATTCCGTCACAAGAGGAGAAAAATTCAAGGCCTGTAACTTTTTAATCCTCAGCCACATCCTATTGGAAAAAACAGTGGCTTCAATTTTTAGAAATCAAGCAGAAAATCGCCTCAAAGCAGGCTGGAGAATACTAATATTTATTTTTTTCTTTTGGTGCCTCTCAGCGGTCAGTTTAGCCATTAAACCACTTTTTGGAGAATTAACCAAAAGAGAATTTCTCTCCGATTATAGTCTAATAATAGTCTCCATTCTTGCCATTTCCGCAAGCATTGCTGTATTGGTATGCCGAAAATATCTTGACAAAAAGAGTTTTAAATCACTTGGGCTCAATTGGGAGAAGCGTTCAGCTCTGGATTTATTCTTTGGCTTTTTTCTGAGCGCAGTCATGGCTGGTACTTTTCTCCTCTTTGCCGTTTTACTTAATGTAGTAGAAATCAAGGAGGTTTCTTTATCCCCTTTTAATCAAGCCAATAATGGAGAAGGTTTTAGAGAAATTATAAAACACATGACCTGGGTTTCCTTAAGCATCTTCTTTGTTGAGCACATTCTTGTTGGCTATTGGGAAGAGCTGGTTTTCCGTGGTTATCTCTATCAAAATATGATTGAAGGATTAGGTCTGGTAGTAAGCACGATTATATCATGTATTCTTTATGGATTAATCCATAGTGCCAATCCGGGCGCCTCAATCCTTTCGACTCTAATCATTGTGCTTTTCGGATTCCTTAGGATTTATGGCTACCTGGCAACCAAAATGCTTTGGCTCTCAATGGGTATGCATATAGGTTGGAATTTTTTTCAAGGACCTTTTTTCGGTTTTTCAGCAAGCGGTCATGAGATGGCGACTCTTTTTAAGCTGGATATTCTAGAACCGAATTGGTTAAGTGGTGGAGATTTTGGACCTGAGGCCAGTGTTTTAATCATTCCAATAGTCTTCGCTGCTCTTTATTTAATGAGGCTTTGGAGCAAGAGAGGTGTACCACAAAATTGACCATATCTTAAGCTTTGAGTAGCTATTAATTCTTTTTTTTGCAAAAAGCCCAAAACTCAATAGGATAAGGACATTTTCACTGATATGTGGAAAGCTTAAAACCTGTTAAGCACTGTATTTAAAACATGTTAATCAGTCTTTGAATGTCTATTTGATTTGGATATTCATGGCTGAAAACCAACCAACAATTGTTTTAAATCAATGAGAATTTTTCTACTCACTCTTGCCCTACTTTTCTCCTTCCAGATCAGAACTTCAGAAGAAGAGACCATTAATTGGATAAACGAAAATGCGATTGCCATTGAAGATGCAAATCCGGATTCTGAATTAGTAGAATTTGGTAGTAAGGCCCCGGCAAAATTTAAGGCTGCAAAAGTTTTTGGCTTTGGGGAAGCCACACATAATAGCAAAGAGTTTTTCGATTTAAAGGCGAAGTTCTTTAAGCATCTGGTCAGAACCCAGGGAGTTAAAGCTTTTATCATGGAGGATGCCTATCAGGCCGAAAAAGGCATTAATGAATGGATAAGTGGTGGTGCAGGCGACAAGGAAAGCATCGCCAACAACTTCCTAATTGGCTTTTGGTATACAGAAGAGATTGTAAATCTTCTTGCTTGGATGCGTGAGTATAATCAAGACAAACCTAATGAAGAACAGGTCAGGTTTTATGGGATGGATATGCAGTATGGAAAAAGTATCGATCAGGAGCTCAAAGACTTTGTCAGGACCAGCAAGCTCAAGGTAGATGAGGGAACATTGAAGGCCGTAGAAGCCTGTGCTAGCAAGATGCTAATGCAAGGCAAAACGGATCAATGGGCGGACAATTACTTGCCGGAATTAAGATCATTAGAAGATCTATTAATTAATCAGGAATCAAACTTGGATCCAATACAAAGGGATGATGCTTTAAGAAGCTTGAACTATCTAATGCAGTACACTGAATATGTTCAGAATACAGTGACAGCTGTTAGAGACTCCAGCATGTATGAAAATGTAAAATGGATTGTTGAGAAAAAGACGGATAATGGAAAAGCATTCGTTTGGGCTCATAATGAGCATATCAATAAAAAGGAGATGTACTACGTTGGAAGTGGAATAACTAACCTGGGAAGAAGACTGAAGGATGAATTTGCTGATGACTATTACAGCGTAGGCTTTGACTTTGGATCAGGGAAACTTAGAGGTACTATACAGGATAAGAATGAAGGAGTGATTTGGAAGGATTATACCATGGAGCAGCCATTTAAAAAGACCTTTGCCCAAGTTCTATTTGAAGCAGATAAGGATATCTATTTCCTGGATATGGAAGATGCTAGGGCAAATGAACCCACAGGTTTCTTCAGTTCTAAGAATAGAAATATCCTTGTAGCAGCGGGCGGCTATCAACCCAAACCATTACATAAGGTCATGGTAAATAAGGTTTACACCGACTTTTATGATGGGCTTATTTTTGTGAAGGAGGTTTCCATGCCAGACTATACCTACTAATCGAATTTAGATTCATAGTCATAAAAAAAGTCAGGCAGCTATATAGCTGCCTGACTTTCTATTTAAATCTAAGATTAAGCTTAGTTAATATTCAAAGTGAAAGTAAGGTCAAAGTCAGTATCACCGTCAGTTGAGCCAGTGTTACAAGTCTTGATATCTGGCTGATGCTGAAGTCTTACTCTAAACTGGCCACTCTGTGCCGCACCTGTTGTCCATGCAGTCATAAGACCTAGGTTACATCCGTTTTCATCCTGATCCATGTAATCTACTGGATCACCAGCATTGTCGATGTTACCATTTCCACCTGGATTAGTGAAAGCACCTTCAGTGAATCCGTAATAGATTTGATGCTCATCACCTTCTTCCTCGATTTCTTCTGCGATATCCTCTGGGTCAGTTGGGTCAAGGTTATTGATCACTTCAAGTGTTAATTCATACGTAGCACCTGCCATCAATTCGATATCGTCAAGGACAGCTAGTGGCTGCGCCCCAAGTCCATCAGGATCCTGAGCTCTTGCAGTAACCGTTGAGTTATCAGCCGTATTAGTAAAAACTAGTGTGAAGTCAGTAATAACTTCTGGTGTATTCTCTGGTTCTGGATCATCGTCATCACATGCAGTGAAAACAACTGCAGATCCTAGCACCATTAGAGCAATGAATAAATACTTTTTAAGGTCTTTCATGATAGTAATTAGTTTAGATGTGCAAGTATAAAAAAAATTACTAATTGCATCAACGTTGCATTTATAAATTGTAATTAAATGTGATGAGGAAGTTTCTACCGAGATCATCAGCAAATAACCTCATCTCATTAAGGTAATCTCTATACGAGGCATTGAATAAATTCCTGACTTCAACCTGCCCCCCAATTTTCCCTTTATTCCATTGCCAGAGAAAATTGGTTAGGAAATAACCATCTGGTGCATCTTTATAATCAAATATTTCAGACTCAAGATTGAACTCTTCTTCTCCGCTGAGTAATTCATCAGGGCTTACTGTTCTAGGTGCCTGGAATTGGGTAAATGTATACCCTGCCTGCAATACCAATTTTGATTTATCAAGTCCAAAAAATGATGGGGTATCCCAGGCTAATTCACCATTTAGGTTAATGGGTGGCTGATTGATAAGGGGTTCATCTCTTTCTACATTTCTAGACCAAAGATAACTGGTACCAATTTTCCCCTTTAGGACCTTACTGAACTGACGTCGATAACTGATTTCACCCCCAACGAATAATGCGTCTGCCTGATCATAAATATAAATTGGCCCGGGGCCCCAGAAAAAAGAACCTAGGCCTCCAGGTCTCAGGAATATGAAATTACCGATGTAATTAACATAAGCCGTTAGGGCCAAATCGTGACCTTCGACCTTAAACCTAAACTCATTTATCCATTTTATACTTTTCTCAGCCTTTACCTCTTTATCTTCTTCAGTAAGTACCTTATCCGTCTGAAGCTCACCTTCCTCATTTGCATAATACCTCCATAGGCCATATTCAATTGCAAACCCATGCTGTCCAAAACTGTATAGCTCAGCCATATTTGGGGCTCTCCAGGCCGTTCCGACATTCGTTCTTAGACTCCAATTATTCGCTAAATCTCTGATTAAGCCAAAAGTAGCTGTCAAATTTGTGTATGAAAATTCGTTCCTATAGACAGTTTGATCAATCTCTCTACCTCTTACAGAATTGTATTCATGATCCAACCTTAGACCTAATTCGTAAGTGTTCTTACCCCTTACCAAGCTTTCAATAGCAAAAAGACTTGTTCTATAAGTGTTATAGTTTGGCACAAATGGGATTGAACTTGTCCCGGGATTATTATCGCTGTTTTGAGAGAAAAACTGAATTCCTAAAGTACCAACAGCCTCTCCAATTTGTGGATGCATCCATTCAAGCCTATTATCCCAAGTGCTAAGAGTTAGATCCATTATGGGCAATTCAGCATTCCTCCTAACATCAAATTCTACTCTGTCATTTATTTGATAGCTAGTAACTAAATTCAACTGACCAATGCTTGAATACCAATCAACCTCAGCCTTTATCAGATGATGAGCAAGCTCTTGCCGTGGTTCATCAATGCTGTAGGTGAAATCTCTCATCAAAATTGGCTCTTCTGCTTCAACCAGCTCTGCAAACTTCTCTATTGTTCGTGCCACAGAAGCTCTTAGTATACCCAGTTCTTGCCCAACGAAACTGTAATAACCTTTGAAATCCCACTGTGGTAAATGATAGCGGAATCCAGCATTTGCTGAGTATTCCTCCATTCCTGTGTTGTATAATAGGTAATCAGCGGCACTCCTATCTCCTATTCTCCTGTAGTTCCCACCGACATGGTAGCTGAAATTCTCCTTTCCTTCTCCAAAATTTGCATTCGCGTGATACCCTCTACCATTAGTCTGGTAGCCCGTTGATGCTCCTCCGTATAAATCCTGGGACAACCTTAAAGGGTCTCCATCAATTAAAACAACCCCGCCAAGAGCTTCCGATCCAAACCTAACTCCAGCAGCCCCTTTTAAAACAGAGATATTATTAGCACTCGAAATATCTATTTCTGGAGCATGAGAGGTACCCCAATTCTGGAACCCATGTTTTACTCCATTATTTATTACCAATATTCTATTTCCGTAGAGCCCATGAATCACAGGAAGCTGAACATTGGAACCAACAGAAGTGAAGGTCACGCCTTGAATATCACCAATGGCAGATGCCAAGGACTGTGTAGTCTTTGAGGAAATACCTATCCTATCAAGCTTTTCTACAGAGAGAGATTCCAAATCCCCGACAATCGTATTCCCTTCTACAACTACACTTTCGAGCATATTCTCATCCATCGAAAGGAAGACCAAATGACCATTATCCACATGATCACGGTTTTTGAAATCGTGATGATGAAGGGCAGGCTTATAACC